>JAAWBP010000045.1 GCA_022792755.1 Oscillospiraceae bacterium
AAAATCAGTTGTTAAAATAACTGCTAAGGATTTCATTGACCTGTTTTCCATCCGCCTTCCCTTTGACCCGCGGCATCAGCTCCCGCATAATGACCCCTTTCTGTTTGGCGGAAGGCGCCGTAATCCCAAGCTTTGAGAAAACCTCTTCGATCACCTTTCGGATCGCCGACTCGTCCATCTGTTCCGGCATAAATTCCGACAGAACGGAAATTTTATACCCGCATTCCTCTTTAATATCAACCCGGCCCTCCGGCGCGCTTTCCAAAGTCTCCTTGGTCTGCTTGAGCTCCCGGGCGACAACTGCCGTCTCCTCTTCGGGCGTTAGATCCTCCCGTTTCTGGATTACAGCATTTTTCAATGCGGCGAGAAGGTTGGACAAGACATCCTTCCGTTTTCCGTCCCTCGCCTTCATCGCGGCCATCATCTGTGCTCTAACCTCTTCTACCATTCCCATTGTCAACACTCCTTTCAGTCTCAATTTTCTTTCAATAAAAGTCCACCCTATTGTTTAACGCAGAAACGCTTTTACAGCTTGCCGATCAAAAAAGTAAACCGCAGCATCAACTCGTCAAAGAGCCTCCTCCGGAGCCGCTTTGGATAGAACACCTTATAAATGACATTTTTTAAATAGTGCGGATCCGAAAAACGATAAACCATTTTTCTCTCTTTTCCCGGCAGCCGATCCCCGACGACAGAATAAAAATCCTGGAGCTTTAATTTATAGTCCTCAAATCCACCGCCGAAAAAGGTTTTGATCCTCCATTTCCAGAGTCCAAAAAAGCCCATATTGGACGACGTAACCGCTGAAGAGTGCCGCCTATAGAAAGCGGAAGGGCGATTGTCATACAAAATAACCCCGAGGGCGGAATAAAGCATACACATCCAGGTTCCACGCGCCTTGACCCACTGCGGCTTGTTGTGAAAGAGCAGCTCTTTTGCGGCCTTGTTGATCGCCATCGTAAACTCCAAGCCGCAGACCTCGAACAGCGTATTGTGCAGTTTGATCGGCTTGTGCTGCGGGGCAGATTCCGAGCGCACATTTAGGTTCTCATCACAAATGTAATAACCGGAAAAATACGCCGTTGGAATCGAAAGATCCGCCCGATCCATCAACTCGACCATTCTCTCTATCTTTTCCGGACACCAGACGTCATCCTGATCGCTGAACATAAAATAATCTGCGTTGATCTCCATGTCGGTCAAGGCGTAAAAAGAGGCCGGATAACCCAGATTTACATCAGACAGCTCCAGATGCAGGTTTGAATGTTTTCCGGCGTATTGGGAGAGAATCTTCCTCGTCGAATCGCTCGAACCATCATCCCAGATATACAGCTCAAAATTAGGATAGGTTTGACTCAAAATGCTGTCAATCTGCTGTTCAATATAGTGTTCACCGTTATAGGCAGCCAGTAAAACCGCTACCTTTTTCGCTGTGTCCAAAAAATCACCCTACTAATTAAAAATAGACTTACTCTTTAACAGAATAAATCTATTTTTATCTTTTATTCAACGATCATCCGCTTGATTATTTAATCATATTTGCAACTTCGTCTGCAAAATTGTCATTCCGTTTTTCAAGGCCCTCGCCTTTCTCAAACCGGGCGAACGCTTTTACCTCGATCTTACCACCAAGCTCTTTGGCGACATTTGCAACATATTTCGCAACTGTAAGGTCATTGTCCTTGATAAACTCCTGATCCAGCAGGCAGACCTCTTTGTAGAACTTGTTGATTCGGCCCATCACCATCTTTTCAGCGATATTGGCCGGTTTTCCCTCGTTCATCGCCTGAGCGGTCAGAATCTCTTTTTCCTTTGCCAGGGTTTCAGCGGGAACTGCATCGCGGTTCAGATACTGCGGATTGGCCGCAGCGATCTGCATGGCAATATCCTTCCCACAAGCGGTAAACTCCGGTTTCTCTGCAAGGTCGGTGTCGAACTGCACCATGACGCCGATCCGGCCGTCGCCATGCACATAGGAGACCAAATCGCCCTCAAAGCGCTGGAAACGACGGATCTTCATATTCTCCCCGATCGTGAGGATCTTTTCACGGAGCGCATCGGCAACCGTGTCGTCCGAACCGGAAAGATTGCAGGCGGAAAGCGCATCGACATCCGCCGGATTCTGCGCCATCACTGTTTCCGCAATCGCATCGACAAAGCTGACGAACTCAGCATTTTTAGCAACAAAGTCGGTTTCAGCATTGACCTCCAGGACAACACCGACCTTCTTCCCGGTGTCAACCTTGGAAACGACAAGCCCCTCAGCAGCAATTCTGCCGGCCTTTTTAGCAGCCGCAGCCAAGCCTTTTTCGCGGAGCAGCTCAATCGCTTTATCCATATCGCCATTCGCCTCAGTCAAGGCTTTTTTACAGTCCATCATGCCGCATCCGGTTCTCTCACGAAGACTCTGAACATCTTTTGCGGTAAAATTCATTTCAAACATTCCTTTCCTAAAATCTGTTTACTCATTTTCTCTTAAAACAATGCCCGTGCATCAAAGCGCGGGCATTGAACATTGCGTTGCACAGGGCAATTCCTTATTCCGCAGCAGCCTCTGTTTCTTCTGCTGCTTCAGCAGCTTCTGCCTCAGCTTCGGCAGCGCCCATCTGGCCCTGTCTGCCTTCAATTACAGCATCCGCCATCGCGCCGGAAATCAGCTTCACGGCACGGATCGCGTCGTCGTTGCCGGGGATGACGTAATCGATTTCATCCGGATCGCAGTTGGTGTCGACAATCGCGACAATCGGGATCCCAAGCTTTTTCGCTTCGGCAACCGCAATTCTCTCTTTTCTCGGGTCAACGATAAAGAGCGCGGACGGAAGTTTGTCCATATTCTTGATTCCGCCGAGGAATTTCTCGAGCTTTTCAATTTCAAGGTTCAGCTTGATGACCTCTTTTTTGGGGAGAAGGTCAAAGGTACCGTCAGCCTCCATTGCACGGAGCTGAGAGAGACGGTTGATTCTGCGGCGGATGGTTTTAAAGTTGGTCATCATACCACCGAGCCAACGCGCATTTACATAGTGCATCCCACAACGTTCCGCTTCCTCACGAATCGAATCGCCGGCCTGTTTTTTAGTTCCGACAAAGAGGATGCTGCCGCCCTCTGTAGCGATATCGCGCACAAACATGTACGCCTCATCCAGCTTTTTAACGGTTTTCTGAAGATCGATGATGTAGATCCCGTTTCTCTCCGTAAAAATGTACGCGGCCATTTTCGGGTTCCATCTTCTGGTCTGATGACCGAAGTGGACGCCGGCTTCGAGAAGCTGTTTCATGGATACAACTGCCATAACTAAACTACCTCCATTTTTGGTTTGTGATTCCTCCGCAGAATTACCGCATAACGACCGGCAACAAACCGGCACCGAGTCATACGCCTTCTACGTGCGTAATACTAAAATATTCTATCACAAGACAAAGGAAAAATCAAGTTAAATTTTTACCTTGTTTTGTAGTTTTGCGGCGGTTACGGTGTTCTTCATCAGAATCACCCGGGTCATCGGCCCGACGCCCCCAGGAACGGGTGTGATAAAGCTCGCTGTTTTGCTGGCTTCCTCAAAATCGACGTCTCCGCAAAGCTTTCCGTCCGGCATCTTCGTGGTACCGACGTCGATCACCACTGCGCCCGGCTTAATCATATCGCCCTTGATCAGCTTAGGAACGCCGACCGCCGCGACGAGGATATCAGCCGCCGCACAGACTTCCTTTAAATTTTTAGTTTTGGAATGGGCGATGGTGACTGTCCCGTGTTTATGTAGCAGCAGCATCGCCATCGGCTTCCCGACAATATTGCTCCGCCCGACGACAACGCAGTTTTTTCCTGTGATATCGACGCCGGTCGAGGCAATCAGCTCCATACAGCCCGCCGGCGTGCAAGGAAGGAAGCTGTAGCTGCCAATCATGATTTTGCCGACATTGGCAGCGTGAAAGGCATCGACGTCTTTTTCCGGGGAAATCGCCGCGATAATTTTATTTTCATCAATCTGTTCTGGAACAGGAAGCTGAACTAAAATCCCGTTAATCGAAGGATCGGCGTTGAGCTCCCCGATCAGCCCCAGCAGTTCTTCCTCCGTGGTCTCCTTCGGCAAAGCATATTCCTTCGAGAGGATTCCAAGCTCCTCACAGTCCTTTTTCTTTAGGTTGACATAAATCCGGGAGGCAGGGTCGCTCCCCACAATTATGACCGCCAATCCCGGCTGGATTCCCCGGCTTTTTAAAGAGGAAACCTCCTCTTTCAGCTCCTCCTTGATCTGGGCGGAAATCGCCTTTCCATCGATAATCTGCGCCATCTTTTAGTCCTCCTTGCTTTCTTCCGGCTCGTCCGATGTGGACGCTTCTCCATCGTCCTGGTTTTCCTGCGTTTCCGGCCCCTCTTCGGAAGTTTCATCCTTCTTGTTTCGTTTGACCGGATGGTATCCGTTTTTCAGAACATCCTGCGCCTCCTCCGTCGTGCAGTAAAGCACAGCGCATTTGGAGGAAGGATCCCGTTTGATCCGGCTGCGCAGTAGCAGCCAAACCGCAACGGCGGCAACGACGATCACCCCCGCCAGCAGCTGGGAGATCCTGATTTTGCCGAGCATCAGGCTGTCGGTTCGAAGCCCCTCGATCACAAACCGCCCCAGGCCATACCAGGCCGAATAGAACAGAAAAATTTCCCCGTCGAATTTCCGGCGTTTGAAATAAAGGTGGAGCAGGAGAAACCCAAGCAGACACCAGAGCGATTCATAGAGAAAGGTCGGGTGAACCGGCATAGACGGGTCAACAGTGACACCGTAGGAGCTGAGCTCCGCTGTATGCTGGGTCAGATAGCTCGAAATCGTGGAGCCGGACATCCCCCATGGAAGATTCGTATTGCTGCCGAAGGCCTCTACATTGATAAAGTTGGCCCACCGGCCGATCCCCTGCCCGATTAAAAAACCGAGGGCAGCCAAGTCGAGCACCGGCCCGAATTTGATCTTCCTCCACCGCGCCACCAGGAACGCCGCCAGCAGGGCGCCGATAATCCCGCCGTAGATCGCCAAGCCGCCTTCCCATACCTCAAAAATCTTGACCGGGTTCGCGGTATAATAATCCAGCTTAAACAGCACATAGTACAGCCTTGCCCCAACAATCCCGCCGATCAGCCCGGCGAGCACCATATCGGTCAGGCGGTCCAGGTCGATGCCGAACAGCTTGGCGCGGCGGAAACAGTAAACGGCGGCCAGAACAAACCCCACCGCGATGATAAGGGCGTACCAGCGGATCGAAATCGAACCGACCGAAAAGGCAACCGGGTCAAAATTGAACTCGAGGCCCAGAGCCGGAAATGTCACATTGCGCATCATGATGTCCCCTTTACTGGATTGGATTTACGATCGAGATTGCAGAACGGCCCTCCTCCATCGATCCGGCAAGGCGCTTTGTCACATCATCGAAGGTGACGGCGGCCACCGCCTCGATCATATCATAAAGGCCGACATTCTGGAAATGAGCCGTGATCAACGAATAGGAGATGTTTTCCACGTTGTTGAATCCGCGGACGTACCGCCCATATACCGCGCGTTTGGCTGTATCGAATTCATCCGGCAGGATTCCGTTTTTCTTGAAGCCGGAAATTGCCCGGTTCAAGGCTTCATATACCTTCATCGGCTCACGGGATTCCCCGTCGAACAAAACGGCGAAGTAATTCGGGCCGGTGAAGAGCTCAGAGGAAAAGGTGGAATTGATGAGGCTCGCGTCATACGCCTCCCGATAGAACCGGCTTCCCTCCCCGGTGACGATTTCCACCAGGATTTCCAGCTCAGCCAACGCCTTGACCAGGTTCATCCCGGACACCGGAAGCTCCTTGTAGCCGATGTTGAAAAGCGGCACCGAAACCTCCAGCTTGTCTTCAATCTTTTTCTGTGCTACTTCCAAGGGTTCCGCCGGCATCTTAGAATCAGCTTTCAGGGAAGAATCGGCCGGCTTGACGCAGCGGTCTACGATTTCGGCCGCTTTTTTATAGTCAAAGTTCCCGGCGATAGCAAGTACCATATTGTTGGCGTTGTAGAAGGTACGGTAGCATCGATAGAGCAGCTCCGCATCGATTTCAGCGATGCTTTCGACCGTTCCACCGATGTCCACCCTGACTGGATGGTTGACATACAGAGCGTTCAGCAGGTTAAACAGCACCTTCCACCCCGGCCTGTCCTGGAGCATCCGGATCTCCTGTCCAATGATCCCCTGCTCCTTTTCCACTGTTTTCTCGGTGAAATAGGGCGACTGGACAAAGTTCAGCAGAATTTCAAGGGATTCCTCGAAATGGCCGGTACAAGTAAACTCGTAACAGGTGCGGTCAAAGGACGTGAAGGCATTTGCTGAGGCCCCTGTCTTTGCAAACAGCTCAAAAGCGTCTACCCCGTCTTCATTTTCAAAAAGCTTGTGCTCGAGAAAATGGGCGACCCCTTCCGGAACCGTGATGAATTCCTCGTTATCGCCGGAGCGAAAGGTCGTATCAATCGAGCCGTACCGGGTGCCGTAAAGGGCGTAAGCCGTGGAAAACCCGGCCATTGGGTAGAGCAGGACGGTCAGGCCGCTCGGGTGGTCGATCCTGTAGTAGGTTTCATTTAAGCGTTCGCTTTTCAGTTCCTGAATCATGCCTCTTCCCCCTCCCCTTTAAGCAGATAAACCGTATCCAACGTAATTTTAGCGGCGGCCTCCATCACCTGTTCCCGCGTCACCTGGCTGAGGCGTTCCGCCTCTTCCTCCGGCGAGGCTTCGGAATGCGTAAAAAGCTGCCCTAAATACCACGTTTCCATCGAGGACGGCGAATCGTTGACGGTTTTAAACGAGTCGGCCGCCATCAGCTTCGTTTCCTGAAGCTCTTCGTCGGTAAAATGCCCTGCCTTGACCTCCTCGAGCTGTTTGAGGATTTCATCCTTAGCTTTTTGAACATTTGCAAACTCGACGCCGCTGTTGACATATAGAATCCCTTTTGTCCGGTCTAACCGGGAGGAGCAGTAGTAGCAAAGGCTCAGCTTTTCACGGACATTCATAAACAATTTAGAGCGGGGCGTTCCGCCGTAAAGCAGAGACATCAGTCTGACCTGATCCATCTCCTCCGGCGTTTTTGCATCCACCCGGAACCCCATCACCAGCTTCGCCTGATTCACACTGTAGCTTTCCTCCACCGTTTGAACGGAAAGGGCGCGGTAAACGCGCTTTGAATCGATTGAAGCAGCCGGGCTGCGCTCGGCAAGGGCGGAAAAATCCTCTTCGATCTGCTGTGCAACTTCGTCCGCATTTCCGCAGCCGATGGAATAAATCTCGATCTGCGCCGTTTTAAGGGCACGGCCATATGCCTGTGCGATGTCCTGCATCGTCAGCCGCTTTACCGACTCCACATCGCCGTACCGATGGATGCCGTACGGTTCCTCCGCGCACATATTGGCGACCATCCGCTGCACCGCGTAGGAGGTTTTTTCATTGATTTCCGCCTCGATTGCATCGACAAGCGCCTGTTTTTCCAGATCGAACTGAGACAGGTCGAAATCGTCCAGCAAAAAGGCGGGCTGACGGATCAGCCGGCACAGGATATCCGCCGCTTCCTTGGAAACAGCCTCTTTTTCGAGGGCAAACGAGTCGTCTATCGAGGAAATAGAGAGGTTGAGCACCTGAAAATCCCCCGACTTCAAGACGTCGGTATAAAGATTCGCGCCATAAAGGCGGTTGAGCTTCTGATTGAGTTCAGTATAATCAGAACAGCCGCGGTAGCCTTTACGGAACAAAAACGGCAAGATCGCATAAGCGGACGCCGTTTCCTTTGACAGCGGGAGGATAAAGTTAAAGGAAAGCCGATTGGTCTTAAAGCGGGAATCCCGAATTGCCGTAAAATGGATCCCCTGCCCGATTTCAGACCGTTTCAATAAAACAGACATTTTCTGCACCCCTTTAAATTTGATGGTCATATGCACCTTTGCGATGCATTCACTTTGAAACATAACGTATGAATGGGGGTCATCACCCAAAACGCACAGCGCGAGCGGATCGTCCCGGCCATGAAATCAAGTATAATAGCTGCTTTGCAGATATTATTGCGACCACCGGGAGCAACAATGTTCTCTCAGGACTCGGAAATCTTCGATTTCCGCCCAGTCCGTGAGGTTATTATACCACACCATAAACAGTATTTCCAGAATCCGTCAAAAATATAAACAGCCCTCAGCCAAGAGGGCTGTTTATGTAAAACATCAAAAAGAAATGTCGTGTGCAATCTGGTAAAGGTTGGTATCAAAAGGCTTTTTCATTCGGAGCGCCTCTTGAATGTCGAAGTCGACAACCTCGTTTTTCTGCATCCCGACAACGCGGTTTCCGACGCCTTTTTCCAAAAGATCAACTGCATAATGAGCCATCTGGCTTGCAATGACACGGTCGCGGACAGTTGGGGAACCGCCCCGCTGTACATGGCCGAGAATCGTCGCCCGGGATTCGATTCCGGTCAAGCGCTCGATCTCCTTGGCGAGCTCGTTGACATTTCCGATCCCTTCCGCAACCAGTATGATAAAATGATGCTTGCCAATTTTCTGGGTCATCTTCATCTTTTCCACAATCGCGTCAATCGAATACGGCACCTCCGGAACAAGGATAAACGTGGCACCGCACGCGATTCCACAGTTTAAAGCAATATGTCCCGCGTGACGGCCCATGACCTCGACGACGCTGCAACGATAATGAGACTCCGCCGTATCGCGGATTTTATCGACCATTTCCATGGCGGTATTCATAGCGGTATCATAACCGATGGTGTATTCGGAGCACTGGATATCGTTATCTATCGTGCCGGGAATGCCGACACATTTGACGCCGCGCGCCGAAAGATCGGCCGCGCCGCGGAAAGACCCGTCGCCGCCGATGACGACGATGCCTTCGATTCCGTTTTCCTCACAGGTTTTCTTCGCCCTTTGAAGCCCTTCCTCATACCGGAATTCATCACACCGCGCCGTATACAGCATGGTGCCGCCCCGCTGAAGAATATTAGAGACGCTCCGCATATCCATCTCGATCAGATCGCCGTTGATCAGACCGTTGTAGCCGCGGCGGACTCCAATCACCCGGAATCCTTTTTTGATTGCCGACCTGACAACTGAACGGATCGCCGCATTCATTCCCGGGGCATCCCCGCCGCTCGTCAGTACACCGATGGTTCTCTCCATAATACCGATTCCTCCATTGCTTACTCCAAAACCAACCCTGATTCTATTTTAAATCAAACCAAACTATCCTATATTATATTTTACTCAAATAATATCTGGTGTCAACCGATTTGTCCGAACTTTTTGCTAATTATGCCTGCTTTACAGAAATATTTTCTTTTCCGAGAATTTCTTCTAAAGCAGACAAAACTTCTCCGCTGATCAACGCCGTAAGCCGCCCCGGTGCATAAGCCAGTTTCCCGGTTTTTTCAAAATAGACTTTGACCGGAGCAGGCCCGGGATATTTTCTCAGCAGAGCAAGCGCTGGGACGATCCTGGAATCGTCACGGTCGGTAAATTTCAAGAAAAGCGTCTTTTTCTGTACCGGCGGCGCTTCGAGGAGTTCTTTTGTCAGTTCCCGGACGGT
>JAAWBP010000046.1 GCA_022792755.1 Oscillospiraceae bacterium
ATTGATGTTGCTATCCCGCAAAAAAGGATTGTTACTAATGCAAGAAATGAAGCCGAGGATGGAACGGTTTCTTTTTATGATTCAGCAGAAGATTGGTGTAAGAAAGCACAAATCACATTTCCAGTGCGTGGAATTTTAGCAGAGGGTGTGTCGGATTTAGATTTTGGCGCAGGTATTTGTGCGCCTTCCGATTTACTGATGGAATACATCGAAGCCAACCGGATTGAAAAGATTCCAGATCTGTACTATGAAAAGACCCCGGAAATTGAAAGCTGGATCAAAGAAACCTACGACTGGCGGCCTTGGGCGTACTATTTAATGGTGGACGACGTGGCGAACATCGACGCGGTGAAAAAGGCGGTGGCGGAGATCGCGCCCGACTTGGACGTGATCCACGAATACCAAGACTATGAAGCGGTGATGGAGTCGGTAGACAATTCGCAGAAGATGGTGCTGTACGTGTCGCTTGCGATCCTGGCGGTGATCCTCTGCCTGAGCGCGATCGTCTATGTGAATATTATCGACAAGCGGAAGTATGAAATCGCAATGCTGCGTGCAAACGGGT
Source organism: Oscillospiraceae bacterium (assembly GCA_022792755.1). Taxonomy (GTDB): domain Bacteria; phylum Bacillota; class Clostridia; order Oscillospirales; family Ruminococcaceae; genus Metaruminococcus_A. The sequence goes on from JAAWBP010000046.1 coordinate 566, forward strand.
TGACGAAGGGGGAGATTCGGAAGCTTGTGATGAGCGAGATGGGAGTGCAGGCGGTCATTACATTTGTCGTGTCGCTGCTGCTGGCGTGGGCAGGGTACGAGGTGCTGAGTCGGACGGTGGGGGGCTTTACGTTTAACTGGCTGACGGTGATGTGGCTGGGAGTGATCTCGGTAATTCTGCCGTCGGGGGTGGCGCTGGTACTGAGCAGCCGGTATGAGCCCGACCAGATTTTGAGGAATTAGAGTTTATCATGAAAATGGAGGAAAACATGAAAATTCCAGTATACCGAGTAATCGATGAGATGATCCGCTATAACGGCGGCGCTCCAAACTTGATCCAGCATGCGCTGAAGGTCTACGCCTTTGCCAAAGCGATCGGCGAGGAGGAGGGCCTGTCTGAGGAAACGCAGGAAATCCTCGAAACGGCCGCCGTCCTGCACGATATCGGGATTCGGGAAAGCGAGCGGAAATACGGGGATGCTGATGGAGTTCACCAGCAGGTTGAAGGCCCGCCGATTGCAGAAGAAATCCTGCAAAGGCTGGGCGCTGCCCCGGCTTTGATCGAGCGGGTCTGTTACCTGATTGCGCATCACCACACCTACAGCGGGGTCGAAGGGATGGATTACCGTATCTTGATCGAAGCCGATTTTTTAGTCAATGTCTATGAGACGCCCTCCATGCAGGCGTCGGCTTCGGAGATTTTAAAGAAAAATTTCGAGACGGCTTCCGGCGCCCGGTATTTTAAGGCACAGTTTTTAAGTGGAAGCGGCTGTTAAAATGCTCTCGAACTAGCCCCCGGCTGTGCCTTGAATCTCCGGGAAAATGATCGGATCGGCGCAGATTCCATTTGTTTCAGCGGCATTTTTTCACCTTTTTTCCTTTTGGCATAAAATGTAGGGAAAGGAGGTGTGTGTTTGACCTTTCGATTTGGCTCAAAGATGAAACTTTTCGGTGATCTGCTTCGCCGCGATAAACCGCTTGCCCAGGCAGTTTTAAAGGGCGGGGAAGAAGCCTCCGGACTATATGGGAAGGTGAATTTTTATCCCGCTTTTGAAGGTGTGCTGATCTGCGCTGAAATATTCGATCTCCCGAAAGGGGAGGGGAATTGCCCGGGAAAAACCTTCGGATTCCATATTCACGAGGGGAAGAGCTGTTCTGGTACGAAGGATGATCCTTTTTCTTCCGCCGGTATGCACTATAATCCCGGAAATTGCCCTCATCCTGCCCATGCGGGGGATATGCCGCCGCTGATGACTGACGGCGGAGGCTATGCGTGGATGGCATTTTATACTAAACGTATAACGATGTCGGAAGTGATTGGCCGGACGGTTGTGATTCACAGTAATCCGGATGATTTCCACAGCCAGCCTTCCGGGAATTCGGGAAAAAAAATCGCCTGCGGTGTCATCAAACAGATGTAGAGGACTTTCCGGTTTGGGAAAAGCGTATCTTGTATCCGGCAGGTTGTTCGCTTCGATAGGAGGCAGTAGGAGTAAAACAATGAAGTTTTTAAAATTAAAGGACGGGATTCAGATTCCTCGCCTGGGGCAGGGAACCTGGTATATGGGGGATGATCCCCGGCGGCGTCCCGAAGAACTCGCCGCGCTCAAAGCCGGGATCGGCAAAGGGATGACCTTGATCGATTCCGCCGAGATGTATGGGGACGGGCGCGCTGAGTCGCTGGTGGGGGAACTCGTCCCGGCTTATCCTAGAACATCGCTCTTTCTGGTCTCCAAGGTTTATCCGCACAATGCGGACAGACGGCATATTTTTACGAGCTGCGAAGCCTCTCTCCGGCGGATGAATGCAGAATCCCTTGACCTTTATCTGCTCCATTGGCGGGGATCGGTTCCCTTGGAAGAGACCGTTTTATGTATGGAGGAGCTGATTGAGCGGGGGATGATCTGTCGATGGGGTGTTTCAAACTTTGACACGGACGATTTGGAAGAGCTGTTCCGGATCAAAGGCGGCGAAAACTGCGCCGTAAACCAGGTGCTTTATCATTTGGGTTCCCGCGGGGTCGAATACAGCCTTCTGCCTTGGATGGAATCGCACGGCCTCCCGCTGATGGCGTACTGCCCTTTGGCGCAGGCAGGCGCGTTGCGCAGGGGATTGCTCAGCCATCCGGTGGTGTTGGAGCTCGCCGGGAATCACGGCGCTTCGCCGATTCAGATTTTGCTTGCTTTTCTGCTGACGAGGAAGAATGTCTTTGCCATCCCAAGATCCGGGCGGCCGGAGCACACGCTAGAGAATGCGGGGGCAGCGGAAATCGAGCTGACGCAGGAGGAGCTCGATCGGCTGGATCATGCTTTTCCACCGCCGCGCCATAAGACCTATTTGGATATGGTATAAGAACCTCACGGCGCAAGCGGAAGCAAGGCTTCCGGCGCCTGAGAGAACCTTGTTACTCGCCTGCGGCTCGTAATAAGAACCTCACGGCGCAAGCGGAAGCAAGGCTTCCGGCGCCTGAGAGAACCTTGTTACTCGCCTGCGGCTCGTAATAAGAACCTCACGGCGCAAGCGGAAGCAAGGCTTCCGGCGC
>JAAWBP010000047.1 GCA_022792755.1 Oscillospiraceae bacterium
AGAATTCAAGCTCCATCTGCTCGAATTCCCGGGTGCGGAAGGTGAAGTTCCCGGGCGTGATCTCGTTGCGGAACGACTTGCCCACCTGCCCGATCCCGAAGGGGACTTTTTTACGGGTAGTCCGCTGGACGTTTGCAAAGTTCACAAAAATCCCCTGCGCCGTTTCGGGCCTCAGGTAAATTTCGTTCTTCGCATCCTCCGTGACGCCCTGGAAGGTCTTGAACATCAGGTTGAATTTGCGGATATCCGTGAAGTTTTTACTGCCGCAGTTCGGGCAGGAAACCCCTTTTTCTTTGATAAAATCGAGCATCTGCCCGTCGGACCAGCCGTTGGGGGCAACCCCGGTCTGCGCCTCGATCAGCTGGTCGGCGCGGTGGCGGGTTTTGCAGTCCCGGCAGTCCATCAACGGGTCGGAAAAACCGCCGACATGGCCGGAGGCGACCCAGACCTGCGGGTTCATCAGCAGCGCGGAATCCAGCCCCACATTATAAGGAGACTCCTGAATGAATTTTTTCCACCAGGCGCGTTTGACGTTGTTTTTAAATTCAACGCCGAGCGGGCCGTAGTCCCAGGTGTTGGAAAGCCCGCCGTAGATCTCACTTCCGGCGTAGACAAACCCCCTGTTTTTGCAGAGCGCTACGATCTTTTCCATCGTCTTTTCACTGTTTTTCAGCATATCTGTCCTCCATAATATCCGTGGCCCCCGTACCGGCTGCACAAGGGGCACAGCTTAATTGATCTTTATATTAATAAGGTATACCGGCAGAGGGAACACCCTGCCAATCGAGGGATATTTTTCCGTGCCTATAACTCTATTAGTTTAAAGCATTCTTGGATTTTCGTCAACAATTTTCAGTTGTTTGCGCCCAAAACAAACCAAAAATTAATATTTCATTCAGAATTGTCTCCCTCATCAAAGGGGAATCTGTATAGTATTCCGCCGAATCGGATTTTCATCCGCCTGTGCCGGAAACGCAATTTTGCAACTTTTTATTTTCAAACTTGCAAAAAAATCAAAATTTCTATTGTTTTTGAGGGGAAAATGATTTATAATGGGGTTAGCAACTCTGAGAGCGGCTCTTTGCCGCAGCGATTGAAAGAGTGTTCTGATCAATAAGGAGGTTATCATCATGTCCTACGTACAAGACGTATTAAATGACCTGATCGCCAGAAACCCCGGCCAGCCGGAGTTTCATCAGGCCGCTACTGAGGTTTTGAATTCCATCGCCCCGGTGGTAGAAAAAAATCCGAAATACCAGGAAGTTTCCCTTTTGGAGCGCCTGGTTGAGCCGGAGCGGATCATCATGTTCCGCGTCCCATGGGTGGACGACAACGGCAAGGTGCAGGTGAACAAAGGTTACCGCGTCCAGTTCAACAGCGCCATCGGCCCCTATAAGGGCGGTCTGCGGTTCCATCCCTCCGTTAATTTGGGGATCATCAAATTCCTCGGTTTTGAGCAGATTTTCAAAAACTCCCTGACCGGCCTGCCGATCGGCGGCGGCAAGGGCGGCTCCGATTTTGACCCGAAGGGCAAATCCGACCGCGAAGTCATGGCGTTCTGCCAGAGCTTCATGACCGAGCTTTCCCGGCACATCGGGGCGGACACCGACGTTCCGGCCGGCGATATCGGCGTCGGCGGACGGGAGATCGGCTTTATGTTCGGCCAGTACAAACGGCTCAAAAACCTGTATGAAGGCGTCCTCACCGGCAAGGGCTTGACCTACGGCGGCTCCCTGATCCGCACCGAGGCGACCGGCTACGGATTGATCTATCTCACCGAGGAGATGCTCAAAGACCACGGCATCGAGATCGCGGGCAAAACCGCCGTCGTTTCCGGTTCCGGCAACGTCGCAATCTATGCGGTTCAGAAGCTCCAGCAGCTCGGTGCAAAAGTTGTCGCCATGAGCGACTCGAACGGTTATATCTACGACGAAGAAGGGATTGACCTCGCAGCGATCAAAGAGATCAAAGAAGTCAAACGCGGCCGCGTAAAGGATTACCTTTCCTACCGTCCGAACGCGAAATACACCGAAGGAAAGGGCATCTGGGGGATCAAATGCGACCTGGCGTTCCCCTGCGCAACCCAGAATGAACTCAATGAAGACGATGCCAACACCCTGGTGAAAAACGGCGTCATCGCCGTTGCAGAGGGCGCCAATATGCCGTCCACCATCGAAGCGACCAACGTGTTCCTCGCAAGCAAGGTGCTCTTTGCGCCCGGCAAGGCTGCGAACGCCGGCGGCGTTGCGACCTCCGCGCTTGAGATGAGCCAGAACAGCCTCCGCCTGAGCTGGACTGCGGAAGAAGTCGACGAGCGGCTTAAAAATATTATGGTCAACATTTACCGGAACATGTCTGCCGCCGCAAAGGAATTCGATGCCGAGGACAACTTCGTTGTCGGCGCCAACATTGCCGGATTCAAAAAGGTTGCGGACACCATGCTCGCCCAAGGTATTATCTAAGGGATTCAACTTCTTGAAAAGCCCCCGTCCTAAAAGACGGGGGCTTTTTGCCGGCTGCCAGGCAGGACTTTCATGTAAAGCTGCTCCGTTTCTCCTCTTTTTTTCAAAATCGCTTGACAAGCTCTTTGCCAGCAAGTATAATATTTAAGTACCTTTTAGTGTGAATCGTCGAGGTGTGGCTCAGTTTGGTAGAGCGCTGCGTTCGGGACGCAGAGGCCGCAGGTTCAAGTCCTGTCACCTCGACCATAAGAAAAATCCTCTCAAAGCCTTTATTTCGGGGCTTTGAGAGGATTTTCTTATGATGAATTCAAAAGTTTTTAAAGGTATGTCCTTTAAATGCATTTTATAAACTAAAGCCCGGAGCTGGTTTGCGCTCCGGGCTTTTTCTTTTTGCTCTCACCTTTTCCAGTTTGCCAGCTGTGACCCGTCTGCGTTAAGATATAAGGGAATCAATCGGAAAGGGGTTGGCATATGGCAGAGAAGATTTACGGCTATGTGCGGGTATCGACAAAAGAGCAGAATGAAACGCGCCAGCTGGTCGCCATGCGTGAATTCGGCGTGGCGGAGGAAAATATCATCATCGAAAAATGCTCCGGAAAGGACTTCCGGCGGCCCCGGTATCAGCTGCTGGTCGAAAGCCTGCTGCCGGGGGACGTGCTGGTTGTCAAAAGCATCGACCGGCTGGGCCGGAATTACACCGAAATCCTGGAGCAGTGGAACACGATCACCAAAAGCCGCGAAGCCGCCATCGTCGTGCTGGACATGCCGCTTTTGGACACCCGGCAGAGGCGGGACTTAACCGGAACGCTGATTGTGGACATCGTGCTCCAACTTCTAAGTTATGTGGCGCAGACCGAACGGGAGAGCATTCGGCAGCGTCAGACCGAAGGCATCGCAGCGGCGATAGGGCGCGGGGTGCAGTTCGGGCGTAGGCGCCTTCCGCTGCCGGACGGCTTTGAAGAGATGGCACAGCTCTGGAAAAAAGGGCTCGTTTCCTCCCGGGCCGCCTCCGGGGAGTTAGGCATCTCCCGCGACACTTTTCTGCGCAGGGCAAAAGAATACGATTCCGCCCAGTCAATTCCTCACAACGCCCTATAGTCTGGCGAAGAAACCCACAAAATAGGCCATTTCCGGTAAAAACAAAAAAGATTTACCGGCGCAAAAGGTATACTTTTTGCGCCGACAAATCTTTTTTGTTTTCATTTCTGTTATCGGACACTTCCTGCGGAAAATAAGCTGCTTTTTAAAAAAATTTCATTTCCAGCCCTCTGGCGCAAAAAGTATACCTTTTGCGCCAGAGGGCTGGATTTATAACGCCCCGCCTGTGACAAATCCGTTTTTCGCAAAAACAAGCGCAGGAAGGAAGTGGACGCGATGGAACAGAAAACCGAAAATCAGCCTTCCTCAAAGAAAAAAGCGATGGAATACACCGTCGTCAAAATCCGGATTTTTCCAACAGCAGAGCAGACGGCACTAATCGAGAAGACCTTCGGCTGCTGCCGGTATCTCTGGAACCGGATGCTCGAGGACGTCCAGGAGTTTTATGCCGCCGCCGACGTCCACTATATCCCTACCCCGGCGCATTACAAAAAGGAAGCGCCATTTCTCAAAGAGGTGGACAGCCAGGCGCTCTGCACCGTCCATCAAAATCTGCGCCGGGCTTTTCTCGATTTTTTCCGCGCTCCCAAAACTTACCAGTATCCCAAATTCAAAACGAAAAAGTCCAGAAAGGACTCTTTCACCGTTCACTGCCGTCCCTATCATACCGGCCCTTCGATCCGTCTGGCAGCGGATGGGATTCAGATGCCGAAGCTGGGATTCGTGAAAGCCAAGGTGCATCGAACCCCGCCGCGTGAGTGGCCGCTGCGGTTCGTCACGGTCAGCAGGACGAAATCCGGCAATTATTTTTGCTCCGTCGCTTTCGGCTATGAAGCGGCCGTTCCGGAAAGGGCCGTCCCCACCCCGGAGAGAACAGTGGGGTTAAATTTCTCCCTAACCCGTTTTTATGTGGACAGCGAGGGAGCAAGCCCAAAGCTGCCCAAACTCGCGAAGTCGCAGGAAAAGCTCTCCCGGATGCAGCAAAGGCTTTCCCAGATGGTCTGCGGCTCTAAAAATTATGAAGAACAACTGCACAAAATCCGGCTTTTGCACGAACATCTCTCCAACCAGCGGAAGGATTTCATCCACAAGGAAAGCAGGCGGATAGCCAACGCCTGGGATGCAGTCTGTGTGAGGGAAACCGACCTCAGGGAGCTGTCGCAGAAGTTCAGGCAGGGGAACCTTTCAGCGTTCGGCTTCGGGCGGTTCCGCGACTGTCTCAAATACAAACTGGAGCGTCAGGGGAAGCCGCTGATTGTGGTGGATCGATACGCTCCCGCGGCAAAGGCCTGCAACACCTGCGGCAGGATAAACGAAAGATTGGGTTCCCGCGAAAAAAGCTGGGTTTGCCCCTCCTGCGGAGCAACTCTCGCACGGGAGGTCAATACCGCAAGGAATATCCGCGATTTCGGCCTCGCGGCAGTATGCGAGAGCGTTGCCTGAGCTCATTAAAGAAGTTGAGATCCATTTTAGGTAATGATCCTTGATTAATATTGATTCTTTCACGAATCAGCGCCCGGCCGGGACGCCGGGGAAGGCCCATGCGCACGGCTGGGAAACGCTGATTTGACCGGCAAATGATTTTTGACGGTGAAATCAGCGCTTCCCGAAGCCGTCAAGTGGGAATAAAAGAAGGCTCCCTGCGAAAGTGGGAGGTGCCCGAATCCCCTTTGCGGGGACGTCCACTCAGCACAGTATTATCCTTGTGCAATAAGGCGCAGTCAGGAGGACACGCCAAAGAAAGCCATTTTAAGGAGGCTCGGCGATGCTTTGTATTTCGATGAGGGCCGGTGAATATTTTACGATCGGCCAGGATGTGGTGGTACAGTTCGACCGTTTGAGCGGCGATCGCATCCATCTGATTATCAACGCGCCCCGGGAGGTTCCCATTGTGCGGGGCGAAGTGCTCGAACGGGAGGGCGGCAAACGGCCTGTCTGCGTGCGGAATATCTCCCCGCAGTATATCAGGCAGCTTCCCTGGAACCACAAAAAGAAGGAGGCACTGGCTGAACTCCGCCAGGCTCTCGCAGAGATGGAGGACAGCCCGCAGACAGAAATTCTGCGTGAAAAGCTCAACATCATCTTCCCCGCGCCGCTGGAGGGCGGCGAAACCGTCCGGCCTGCCGGAACGGCGGTATAACATTTGGTTTCTCCCGACTGACGAGCCGGTGGAAATAGATCATCCGCGCTGGACGATTGCCGCGCCCAAGGCCACGGCGGGCAGATCGGAAAGCGTGAAACAACCTGTGCTTCGGTAAAAGGATGCTCCGGG
>JAAWBP010000048.1 GCA_022792755.1 Oscillospiraceae bacterium
AACCCCACCCGCAGACGCAATCAGAGATTGCTGGCGGGTACCCGGGAACCTTGTTCCATGCAAAACCGCGGCTGTACGCGGTTTTGTCGTAGGCGCCTCGCGCAATCATGGTATAATAGAAATCCACAAAATTTTAGGCGTTTTTTCGGCGAAAAGCACTGTCGCTTTTCCTCCCTTCCGCAGCGCGGGGGGATCCCTCCTCCGAGAGGCCGCCGGGGAGCGCGATTGTAAGGAAGTGCTGGAATGAGCAACATCAACATCAAAATCACAAAGACAACCTGTCCGAAACAAAAGCCGACAGACGAGACCAAGCTGGGGTTTGGCCATATTTTTACCGACCACATGTTCGTCATGGACTGGAGCAAAGAAGAAGGCTGGCACGACGCGCAGATCGTCCCCTATGGGCCGATCGAGCTCGACCCCTCCTGCTCGACCCTCCACTACTCCCAGACCATCTTCGAGGGCTTGAAGGCCTACCGCACCGCCGACGGGGCGATTCAGCTGTTCCGCCCGCAGGAAAATTTCAAGCGGCTCAACAGCTCCAACGAGCGGATGTGCATCCCGACGGTCGATGAGGACTTCATGCTGGAAGCCCTCAAAACCCTGGTCGAGCTCGACAGGGACTGGGTGCCCCACAGTGAAGGCGCATCCCTCTATATCCGCCCCTTCGTCTTCGCAACCGAGCCTTTCCTCGGGGTTCACCCCTCCTCGAGCTATAAGCTCATGATTATCCTCTCCCCGTCGGGCGCTTACTATGCGACCGGCTTAAATCCGGTCAGCATCTTTGTGGAGGGCAGCTATGTCCGCGCCGTCCGGGGCGGCACCGGCGAGGTCAAGGCGGGGGCGAACTACGCTGTCTCCCTCAAGGCGCAGGAGGCCGCCGGGAAAGAGGGCTACTCCCAGGTGCTCTGGCTCGACGGGGTGGAGCAGAAGTACATCGAGGAAGTCGGCGCGATGAACGTCTTCTTCGTCCTGGGCGACGAGATCGTCACCCCGAAGCTCCACGGCTCTGTCCTGCCCGGCATCACCCGGAAGTCCAGCGTCCAGCTCCTCAAGGATTGGGGCTATAAGGTCTCGGAGCGGATGCTTTCGATCGATGAGCTGGTCGACGCTTACAAGGCGGGGAACCTCAAAGAGGCGTTCGGCACCGGCACCGCGGCGGTGATCTCCCCCATCGGCGCGCTCAAATACGGCGATCTCGAGATGGAGATCAACGGCAACAAGATCGGCGAGATTTCCCAGCGGCTATACGACGAGCTGACCGGGATCCAGTGGGGCCGCGTCCCAGACGAGCGCGGCTGGATCGTCAAGGTCTGCTAGGTTGCGGATCCTCTTCTACCAGGTGGAAAAACGGCAGGGCGGGATGACCGCGGCCGGCTATCTCAAACACTGCCACGGCTGTTCCAGGCGGATGATCACCCGCCTCAAGCAGGGCCGTGGCAGTCTTGCTGTCAATGGGAGGCTGCTCGAGCGCCTGACGGAACGGCTGGCCGCGGGCGATCTCCTGGAGCTGCGGCTTGAGCCGGAACCCCTTTCCTTTTTCCCGAACCCCGCCCTCGCGGTTCCCCCCCTTTATGAGGACGAGGATATCGCCGTCTTTTCAAAGCCCGCCGGGATGCCGGTTCACCCCTCCCACCTCCATCGGGAGGACACCCTCGCCAACTTTTTTGCGGCCCGCTGTATCGAAACGGGGGAGCAGGCGGGCTTCCACCCCCTCAACCGGCTGGACCGGGATACCTCGGGACTCTGTCTTATCGCGAAGCATCCGCTGGCGGCGGACCGGCTGGCGGAGCGGGTGGAGAAGCGGTATTACGCGGTGGCGGAGGGGATGGTCGATCCCCCGGAAGGAACCCTTTCCTTCCCCATCGCGCGGGCTGAGGGGAGCATCATCCTCCGCCGGGTCAGCCCAGACGGGAAGCCCGCCGTCACCCATTATCGGACGCTTATGCAGGGGAACGGGCACACCCTCCTCGAAATCCGGCTGGAGACCGGCCGAACCCATCAGATCCGGGTGCATTTCTCCCACATCGGGCATCCTCTCGCCGGGGATGAGCTCTACGGCGGCAGCCGCCTTTTGATCCCCCGGCAGGCGCTCCACTGCGGGGAGCTGCGTTTTCCTCATCCCATCAGCGGGGAGGCGCTCTCCTTTTCCGCGCCGGTTCCGGAGGAGATGCGCCGCCTTCTCCGTCCGGTCGCCCCGCCTTTTAGTGAAACTCCATAAAAGAGGGGGCGCATTTTCTCCCTTTTTTGCAAAAATGAATATTTATAAGAAATTATGAATATTTTTGCAAAAATGTATTGCAAATCAAAATAAAGTATGTTAAAGTAAAAACAACAAAATTGGAACGGCTTCCCGGCCTTTACAGGCTATGCCGTTTCAGGCGGCGGGAAGGCGGAAGCGCCTTCCCTGCAAACTAAAAAGTATGGAGGAAATCTCAAATGAAGCTTGTAAAGAAAATCCTTGCGGCGGTTCTCGCGCTGGGGATGAGCAGCGTCCTGCTGGCCGGCTGCAGCGACGGGGCCGGGAACCAGTCTGTCGCGAAAATCAAAGAGTCCGGTGAAATCGTCATGTACACCAACGCGGCCTTTGCCCCCTTTGAGTATGTCGACGGGCAGGACGTCAAGGGCGTCGACGTCGAAATCGCCCTCGAAATTGCGAAGGAGCTCGGCGTGGAGCTGAAGGTCAAGGATGTAAAATTCGACAGCATCGTCCCGGGGATCGAGAGCGGGAAGGCCGCTTTCGGCGCTGCCGGCATCACCATCACCGAAGACCGGAAGAAATCGGTTGACTTCTCGATCGAGTACTACACCTCCGTCCAGTACATCATCTGCAAAGAGGACGCTGATTTCGCCAAAACCGAAGACCTTGCCGGCAAGGCCATTGGGGTGCAGCTCGGCACCACCGGCGACTTCCTCATCAGTGACGCGATCGACGGAACCGAGGATGAAGAAACCAAAGAGCACGTCAAAGGCGTTCTCGAAGGGTCGGGCGCCAGCTGCAAGCAGTATGCCAACGCCATCGAAGCCTCCCAGGACCTGATGAACGGGCGGATCGATGCGGTCGTCATCGACAAGCTTCCGGCGGAGTCCATTGTAAACAACAACAGCGGCCTGAAATGCGTCAAGCTTGAGGACGCCGAGCCGGAAGCCTACGGCATCTGCGTTTCCAAGGGGAACGAGGAGCTCCTCAAGGTGATCGACGAAGTTTTAAACCGGCTGATTTCGGAAGGGAAGATCGACTCCTTCGTTCTGGCCCATTCCAACGCCTAAGCCCCAAAAAGCCGCCGAACGGCTGAAATAACAAACGCACGCCCAGTGGATTGCATTCGCTGGGCGGTTGTGTTATTATTCTACTGGAGCGGGTGAAACGCCCGGGAGGGAACCGTTTCACGGCGTTTTCAGGAAGGAGCCCGCCGGGCGGCGCCCGAACGGGACAGGCCCTCCGGCTTCCCATCCTCTTTCAATGCGAAAGGATTTGTGATACTATGCCAATTCTCCCTCTCAGCATCTTCGACGATCTGGCGGGTAACTTTTACGCGACCTTCATCGAGAAAGACCGGTATATGCTCTTTCTCCAGGGGTTGGGGAACACCCTGCTCATCACCCTGTTCGCCACCCTTTTGGGGATCGCCATCGGGCTGGTCGTCGCCATCATCAAGGTCTACTGCGCCCAGACAGGACGGCTGAAGATCGCAAACGCCGTCTGTACGGCCTATGTGGCGGTGATCCGCGGCACCCCGATGGTGCTCCAGCTTTTGATTATGTACTACCTGGTCTTCGCCGCCTTTCCGGACGAGATGACCCTCTTGATCGCCATCCTCTCCTTCGGGATCAACTCCGGCGCCTATGTCTCGGAGATTGTCCGGGGCGGGATCCTGGCGGTCGACCGCGGGCAGCTGGAGGCCGGGCGCTCTTTGGGCTTGACCCAGGGGCAGACGATGAAGAGCATCATCCTGCCGCAGGCGGTCAAGAGCATCCTGCCGGCGCTCGGGAACGAGTTCATCACCCTGCTCAAAGAAACCTCGATTGTCGGGTACATCACGATTGTCGACCTCACCCGGGCCGGCGACATCGTCCGCAGCCGCACCTTCGACGCGTTTTTCTCCTTAATCTCAGTCGCGGTGGTCTATTTTATCCTGGTCATGGGGATCAGCTGGCTTTTGAAAAAGGCCGAAAGGAGGCTGGCAAAGAGTGATCGACGTTAAAAACCTCTCCAAATCCTTCGGGGACCACCTGGTTCTCAACAACATCACGGAAAAGATCGAAAAAGGGGAAAAGGTGGTTATCATCGGGCCGTCCGGTTCGGGGAAATCCACCTTCCTGCGCTGCCTCAACCTCCTCGAAACCCCCTCTTCGGGGGAGATCTGGTTCGAGGGGAAGATGATCAACGCCCCCAAGACAAACGTAAATAAACTCCGGCAGAAGATGGGGATGGTCTTCCAGCACTTCAACCTCTTCCCCCACCTGACCGTGATGCAGAACATCACCCTCGCCCCGGTCAAGCTCAAGCTCCAGACCAAGGAGGAGGCGGAGGAAAACGCCCTCCGGCTGCTGGAGCGGATCGGGCTCAGAGACAAGGCGGGGGTCTTCCCCTCGATGATCTCGGGCGGCCAGAAGCAGCGGATCGCGATTGTCCGCGCCCTCGCCATGAACCCGGATGTGATGCTCTTCGACGAGCCGACCTCCGCCCTCGACCCGGAGATGGTCGGCGAGGTGCTCGAGCTTATGAAGGAACTCGCGGAAGAGGGGATGACCATGGTGGTCGTCACCCACGAGATGGGCTTTGCCCGCGAAGTGGCGACAAGGGTGCTCTTTATGGACGAGGGGGTCATTATGGAGCAGAACACCCCGCAGGAATTCTTTGAACACCCGCAGAATCCGCGGTTGAAAGATTTCCTTTCCAAAGTGCTTTGATTTTTGCCCGGCGGCAAAAAATATAGAATCTAGAAAGAAAGGGCCGGTACCGGCTGAAAAGCTGAGCGGTACCGCAAGGTGAACAGGATGGAAAAGATTGCTAGTTTTACCGTAGACCACGACAAGCTCAAGCTGGGGATGTACACCTCCCGGATCGACGGCGACGTCACCACCTACGACATCCGGATGAAGCGCCCCAACCAGGGGGATTACCTCGACGTCCCGGCCATGCACACCATCGAGCACCTCTTTGCGACCTACGCCCGGAATTCCGAGTGGAGCGACGGGGTGATCTATGTGGGGCCGATGGGCTGCCGCACCGGCTTCTACCTGCTGACCCGGAACGTCCCGGAGGAGGCCGCGATCAAGCTCACCTACGACGCGTTCCGCTTCATCGAAGGGTTCGAGGGGGAGATCCCGGGGACTGCCAGCTCGAAGGAGTGCGGGAACTACAAGGAGCACAACCTCGCCAAGGCCAAGGAAGAGGTTGCGGAGATCACCGAAATCTTAAAGGACTACTCGGTCAAGTACCTCTCCTACGACTGCGACCGCTGATCGCCCGTGACTGGGCCGGACAGTCGCGGCGGGGAGCCCCCGCTGGCAGACGCGATCCGCAGGCAGTACAAACCTAACAAGTCCGTAACCCGCGGGATACATCCGCCCTGACTGGTACCACACATTTCGCAGGCCTATTGCCCCAAAATCGGCAAAACCTTGGGGTGCGAATTACCAGCGGGGGTTCCCCGCCCCGCGAGGCGCGCCGGGTGACCCCGGCGGGACAAACGCGATCCACAGGCAGAGTAAATAGCAACGCCGATAACCCGCGAGACACGTTTAGCTTTCATGCAACGCGCCTCGCGGGACGATCATTGAAAGGTCGGCAGAAGGTTGGAGTGCGTGTTGCTCTGTCTGGGCACAGGCCCCGCCCCCCTGTTTTTAAAAACAGGGGGGCTTTTGCTTGTATACCCGGCTTTAACCCGCTTTTTGGCCGGCTGTTCAGTTGGCTCCTCCAGCCATCTGTTCCAGTGCGGCAAGCCCTTTTTCGAAGATCTTCGAGGCGGCGTCCTCACTTCCGGGGGCGGGCGGGGCCGGTTCTTTTTCCGGGATCACCCTGCCCTCGTTGTTCATCTGGAACCGGCCCGCCGGCAGCAGCTCGCTGACCGTCTTGATCTCATACCCCTCCGCCTTGAGCTGCGGCAGCAGGCTTTCCAAAGCCTTCGGGGTGTTTTTCGCATCGTTGTGGAAGAGCAGGATCGATCCGTTCCCCACCTTGGAGAGAACCCGTTCAACCATCTCCTCCGGGCTGGGGTCTTTCCAGTCGATGCTGTCTACATCCCACTGGATGACCTGCTTCCTCATGCTCTTCATCGTCTCGATCACGCTGTCGTTGTATTCGCCGTAAGGGGCGCGGTATAGGGTGGGGTAGACGCCGGTGACCGCATAGATTTTTTCGTCGCAGGCCGCGGTGTCTTGTACCAGCGCATCATATGAGAGCTCGTTCGGGTGGGGATGCCGGTCGGAATGGTTCTGGATTTCATGCCCGGCATCAAAAAGCTTCCGGACGTCCTCCGGGTAATTTTCGACCCATTCCCCTGTGGTGAAAAAGGTGGCTTTCGCCCCGTTTTTCTCGAGCAGCTCAATCAGGACGTCGGTGTCGGAATTCCCCCAGGCGGCGTCAAAGGTCAAAGCGATTTCCTTTTTCTCGGTTTCCACACAGTAGATCGGCAGCTGGCGGGCGCCCGCCATCGTCTGCGCCGCTTCCTCCAGCACCCCGATGGTTGTAAAAACCGCGACGACGAGGCAGGCGAACGCGATGCTCGCCACCGGCATGACAAGTCCTTTGATCGAACGTTTCTTCTTCATTTTCATCACCTGTCTCATCTATATGCGCCGGCGGGACAAAAAACCACTCGATTGCAAAAATCACGGCGGAGAGCCTCCGCTGGCAATCGCGATTCGCAGGCGATACTAACATGTAAGTTCGTAACCCGCGAGACGCTTTTGTCGTGGTTTGTATCATCTGCCTCGCTAGGCGGAGTGCCCCTGCTAGCACTTCGTACCCTGAGCTTTTACCGGTTTCTGGGTTTCAGTCCTGCGGTCTGTGGCCGGTCCGGCCACAGACCGCGATTGACAGAAACGGCTTTTTGTCATAAGATAAAGGAAAGGAATATCCTGATGAAGGAGGCAATTATGAAACGCTTTTTGTCTTTTACCGCCATGCTCTGTTC
>JAAWBP010000049.1 GCA_022792755.1 Oscillospiraceae bacterium
ATGCTGGCGCATTCCGAGCCCGAGAACGCAGCCAGCACGTTCCTTTTGAAGCGCTGGGGCGTGTTTGCACTTGTCAATCGAGGGTACGCTTCTGTCTGTAGGAGGCGTATGAAATGGATTCTTATATTACAGGCGGAGTGATCAAACAGCTCCGTGAACAAAAGAAATTGACTCAGGCGGAGCTGGCGGCGCTTTTGGGCGTCAGCGATAAGGCGGTGTCCAAGTGGGAGACCGGCAGGGGGCTTCCGGATATCGCGTTGGTCGAGCCCCTTGGCCGGGCGCTGAATGTCTCGATGATGGAACTGCTTTCCGGCAGGCAGGTGACAAATCAAAACAAGGCCGGTAATTTTCTTCGTTCCAATTTTTATGTCTGCCCGGTTTGCGGAAATGTCGTTTATACGATCGGAAAGGCGCTGGTCAGCTGCTGTGGAATTACGTTGCCTCCGCTGGAACCGGAAAGGCCAGACGAGGCACACTCGATTCAGTGTGAGCGGATCGAAGACGAATATTTTGTATCAGTCCCCCACAGCATGACCAAACAGCACTACCTTTCCTTTTTTGCATATATCACCTCCGACCGGCTGGAAATGAAAAAGCTGTATGCGGAGGGAAACGCGGAAGCTAGATTTTTTATCCGCGGAAAAGGGATTCTGTACTGTTACTGCAATCAGCATGGGCTGTTCCAGTGTGGAATTTAGGCGGCTTGTACGGGACAGGCATCTTATATCGACGGCGAAAGCATTCCGCAGAGGAAATGAGATTTTTGCAAGAAACGCTTGACTTTTCTGCTGCCAGACGATATAATAGTCCAGTGATATTAAGAGGTGGCGTTATGAAAATTGATCTGCGGCAGCTTTTTGAGGTTGTCGGTGAGCAGATGCCGGTTGAATATGATATGGATCTGCGGGATTATGAATTGCTTAACGGGAAGCCTTTTGTCACGCCGGTTGCGGTTCGCGGCTGCTTGAAAAACACAGCGGGGATCGTGACGTTTGAGTACTCTGTTCGGTTTACGATGAAGCTTTCCTGCGACCGTTGCCTGGAGGAATTTGAACGTGTGTTTTCAGAGAGCTTTGACCATGTTCTGGTAAATCGTTTGGAGTCGGAGGCCGAAGATTTTATCCTCGTCGAAGACATGCTTTTGGATTTGGACGAGCTGGTTGTTTCAGATGTGCTGCTGTCGTTGCCGTCGAAGGTACTCTGCTCAGAGGATTGCAAGGGCTTGTGTTTCAGATGTGGGAAGAATTTAAATCAAGGTGGTTGTGATTGTGTCGAACCCAAAGGAGACCCGAGGTTTGATGTGTTAAAGCAGCTGCTGACATAATTCAAAATTTAAGGAGGTGCTGATTGTGGCGGTACCAAAGAGAAAAGTTTCGAAAGCGAGACGCGATAAAAGACGTTCCAATGTTTGGAAGCTGGACGCTCCGGCATTTTCAAAGTGCACGCAGTGCGGTGAGCTGAAAGTTCCTCACAGAGTGTGTCCGAATTGCGGCTATTATAAGGGCGTAGAGGTCATCAAAAAAGAAGCGTAATCGACTTGAAAGCCTGCTTTGCTTTGAAGCAGGCTTTTGCTTTTACCTCGATGCTGCGGCAGAGCCTTTGAAGGATCGGAAAAAGAAGGGATGCCCCCTTCTTTTTTTGCTGTATGATATAAAACTTAGTCCCGTTTTCGGATACTGACATTTTGCTTTAGAGCTGTCTCGGGCCGAATTATCTTTTGATGCGGGTGGTTGATAGAAATATGGCGTTTAAGTGGATGATCATCAAAATTTTGGAAGGAGCGCGAAAATGGGCGTATTGATTACCGGAGTGCAAGAAAATTCTCCTGCCGGCAAAGCTGGAATTGTTTCCGGGTCGCAGTTGGTTTCGGTAAACAGGCATCCGGTCGAGGACGTGCTCGACTACCGTTTTTATACGATGGAGCGAAAACTCAAGCTTGTCGTTCTCCTTTCAGACGGAGCGAAAAAGGTTTTCCGGATCCGAAAGGAAGAGGAGGAAGACCTTGGCCTCGAATTCGAAAGTTACCTGATGTCAAAACAGACGGGCTGTAAAAATAAATGCATTTTCTGTTTTATCGACCAGCTGCCGAAAGGGATGCGGGAGACCCTTTATTTCAAGGACGACGACGAACGCCTCTCTTTTCTCTTCGGGAATTATATCACCTTGACCAATCTCGATGAAGAGCAAATCGACCGGATCATCAAGATGCGGATTTCGCCGGTCAATATCTCGGTTCATACGATGAATCCTGAGCTCCGGGTAAAGATGATGAAAAATCCGAGCGCGGGAAAGGTGCTGTCCTACCTGCCGAGGCTTGCCGAAGCAGGGATTTTTATGAATGTCCAGCTGGTGCTCTGTCCAGGGTGGAACGATGGCGAGGAGCTGGTTCGTTCGCTTCAGGAGCTTTCAGCCTATTTTCCGCAGATCCAAAGCATTGCCTGCGTGCCGGTCGGCCTGACGAGGTTTCGGGACGGATTGGAACGGCTGGAGCCATACCGCGAGGAGACGGCCGGGGCGGTGATCGATACGATTGAGCGTTTTTCCGCGGAATTTCTCGCGCAGTACGGCGAGCGGATGGTCTATCCGGCGGATGAATTCTTTTTGATTGCGAAACGCCCGATCCCCAATGCCTCTTATTATGGAGAATTTACACAGCTGGAAAATGGAGTGGGGATGTGCGCCCTGCTGCGTCAGGAGTTTATGGATGCGCTGAAAGAACGCGCCGGGGACGAAGTTTCGCGCCGGAAGGTAATCGCAACCTCTGTCGCGGCTTATCCGCTTCTTTGCGATCTGGTTGACGAAGCAAAGAAAAAATGGCATAATTTAAATTGTAAAATTGTACCTGTTTCGAACCGCTTTTTCGGTGAAAAAATAACGGTTGCAGGGCTGGTTATAGGCCAAGATCTGTCAGCCGCTCTGAAAGAAGCGGCTGCGGAAGGGGAATCGGTTCTGTTTCCCTCCAATATGCTTCGGGCGGAACAGGATGTTTTTTTAGATGATATGACGCCTGGGCAGATCGAACAGGAGCTGAATGTTCGAATGATCCCCGTTAAAAATGACGGGTGGGAGCTGTTGGGGCGTTTGCTGGAAGTATAAAAAAGAAATGCTGAGGTGATTGAATGGCGAAACCGGTTGTCGCGGTGGTCGGCCGCCCCAATGTCGGAAAATCCACGCTGTTTAATAAATTGATCGGGAAGCGCCTTTCCATTGTAGACGATACACCCGGCGTCACCCGGGACAGGATTTACGGTGACTGCGAGTGGCGCGGAAAAGAGTTCATGCTGGTGGACACCGGAGGAATTGAGCCGAAGACCAACGACGTGATCCTCGCGCAGATGCGCCGTCAGGCGGAGCTTGCCATCAGCAGCGCAGAGGTCATCGTCCTTGTCACTGAGTTGAAAGCGGGCGTGACCGCTACCGACTATGATGTGGCGGCGATGCTCCAGAAAAGCGGAAAGCCGGTTGTTCTCTGCGTCAATAAATGTGATACGATTGGGGAGCCTTCTCCGGAATTTTATGAGTTTTACAACCTCGGCCTGGGTGACCCGGTTGCAGTCTCCGCCGCGCACGGCCACGGGACGGGTGATCTGCTGGACGAAGTCTATCGCCATCTCAGCGACTTTCAGGGTGAAGGGTATGGGGAGGAATACATCAAGGTCGCTGTGATCGGGAAGCCGAATGTTGGAAAGTCCTCCCTTGTCAACAGAATTTCAGGCGAGGAGCGCGCGATCGTGTCCGATATCGCGGGGACAACCCGTGATGCGACCGACACGGTTGTCGACGACGAGCGCGGCAAATATGTTTTTATTGACACGGCGGGAATCCGCCGTAAGTCCAAAATACTGGATCAGATTGAGAAATACAGCGTTTTGAGAGCGCACATGGCGGTTGACCGGGCCGACGTCTGCGTGATTATGATCGATGGGACGGAGGGCTTTACCGAGCAGGATTCCAAGGTGGCCGGTTACGCTCATGAACAGGGGAAGGGCTGTATTGTCGCGGTTAATAAATGGGATGCTGTTGAAAAAAACGACAAAACGATGAATGAGCTGCGCGGCAAGCTGGAGCATGATTTCTCCTTTATGAAATATGTTCCGATCCTCTTTATCTCCGCTAAAACGGGCCAGCGTTTGGACCAGCTGTTCGAGATGATCAAAAGCGTGAATGAGCAAAACTCCATCCGGATTTCGACCGGCGTGCTCAACGACATTTTAGCCCATGCGACAGCGCGGGTCCAGCCCCCTTCCGACAAAGGGAAACGGTTGAAGATTTATTATATGACCCAGCCTTCGACCAAGCCGCCGACCTTTGTAGCCTTTGTAAACGACAAAGAGCTGTTTCATTTTTCTTACCAGCGGTATCTGGAAAATCAGATTCGGGAAACCTTTGGTTTAGTGGGGACACCGATTCGCTTTATCATCCGCGAGCGCGGAAATGAATGATTGATAGGGAGAATGAAAAATGTTTGAAAATCTGACGCTGAATTGGCAGTTTTTTGTCGCAGTTGTGGTGATTTTGGTCTCGGCTTATCTGATCGGCAGCATAAACTTTGCAATCATCACCACAAAGGTCAAATCGCATGAGGACATTCGGGATTACGGAAGCGGCAATGCCGGGATGACGAATGTTCTGCGCACCCAGGGGAAAGGGCCTGCGGCGGTCGTTTTAGCGGGCGACTTTTTAAAAGGGGTGGTCTCGGTGGGGATCGGCTACCTGTTCGCCTGGTGGCTGATGGGGGCGGATTCCCTCAAGCTGGGCGGATATATCGGCTTTCTGTTCGTCCTTCTCGGGCACCTGTTTCCCGTTTTCTATCAGTTCAAGGGCGGGAAGGGGATTCTCGCTTCGGCGGGTGCGATCATCGCGCTGGAGCCGATTGTTTTCGCAGCCATTCTTTTGACCTTTATTATTGTGGTGCTCTGCACGAAAATCGTGTCCCTCGCCTCGATTTGTGCGGCGGTCATGCTCCCGATCTCGATGTTTATCCTCCGGCTGCTGCAAAATGGGCAGGACATCGTTTTCGAGACGGTTTTCTGCTGTGTGGTTACGGCGCTGGTGATCTTTATGCACCGCCAAAATATTGCCCGTTTGGCGCATGGAACGGAAAACAAATTCGGCAAAAAGAAATAGGGGTTGAATGGTTTGGCGGTTTTTACAATATTAGGAGCGGGCGGATTCGGCACCGCCCTTGCGGTTATGTGCTGTCAAAAAGGGGACGAGGTTTTTCTCTGGTCGCCTTTTGAGGAACAGCTTGATGGCATTCGGAAAAACGGTGAAAATGTTTCTCTGTTGCCGGGTGTTCCGGTGCCGCCGGAAATTCACTTGACATCGTCCCTTTCTTCCTGTGCGGAGAGTGCTCTTGTTTTAATCGCGACTCCCTCGTTTGCGGTGGGGGAAACTGCGGAAAAAATCCGGCCGTATTTAAAGGCCGGAACGGTTGTAACGAGTGTGGCGAAGGGATTTCACCCGAAAGACCACCGCCGTCTATCCGAAGTCATCGAGGAAGCACTTCCGGAGCATCCGGTCGTGATCCTATCCGGGCCGTCCCATGCGGAGGAGATCGCGCGGGGCGTGCTCACTACCGTTGCAGCTGCTTCTAAAAGCCGTGAGAGCGCGGAAGAGGCACAGACGTTGCTTTCCTCTGACAACTTGCGGATTTATGTCAACGACGACGTCGTTGGGGTGGAACTCGGCGGCGCGTTGAAAAACGTGATTTCGATCTGCGCTGGCATCTGTGTCGGGCTGGGTCTTGGGGACAACACCCGCGCCGCCCTGATGACGCGCGGGATCACGGAAATCGCCCGCCTCGGTGTGGCGATGGGAGCAAAGACAGAGACTTTTGCGGGGTTGACCGGAATCGGCGACCTGATCGTCACCTGTACCAGTGAGCACAGCCGCAACCGGCGGGCTGGTGTTTTGATCGGGCAGGGGATTCCTCCTGCCGAAGCGGTGAAACAGGTCGGCACGGTAGAAGGCTACACCGCTTCTAAAATTGCCTATGAGCTTTCCAAACAGTACCATATCGATATGCCGATTGTCAAAGAGACTTATGCGGTTCTCTACCAAAGCAAACCGATTCAGGATGCGCTCCGCTCGCTAATGGAGCGTCCAAACCGGCATGAAAGCGAAGAAATTTGGCTGAAAGAGAGTAGATAAAAGCAAGAGAGGGCGTCCTATAAACAGGATGCCCTCTCTTGCGGTACAAAAAAAGAAAAAGCAGAGTTTCACTCCGCTTTCTTTTATCCAAGTTAGACTGCTTTGGTCACTTTTCCGGAACGCAGGCAGCGGGTGCAAGCGTAAACGTGGCATGGTGTGCCGTTGACGATTGCTTTCACACGCTTGACATTCGGTTTCCAAGTCCGGTTGGAACGCCTATGAGAGTGGGAAACTTTGATGCCAAAGGTAACACCTTTTCCGCAGATATCGCATTTAGCCATTTTTCTGCACCTCCTTATGGTGACGGGAAGCGCTGTACAAAGCTCCCCAAATAGTATTATTTAAAAAGAACGTTACTATATTATCACACGCGGGCCTTAAAATCAAGAGTTTTTTCTTTAAAATATGCAATTTTGTCTTGCTCGACAAAATTATACACGGTTTTGCTTGTAATTGAGCTCTATTTTCGCTATAATGATATCAAATTGTCTTTTTACCCTTGTCAATCGAGGGTAAAATTGAGAAAACGAGGTAGGATAGAATTGCTTTTCAGTGCTGACCTGTTGATAAAATGGTTTGTCCGGCTGATCGTCGCTTTTACGGCGCTGCCGATCCATGAATTTGCCCACGGCTTTGTAGCGGACAAGCTCGGGGATCACACCGCCCGTTACCAGGGGCGGCTGAATATCAACCCCTTCACCCATATGGATTTGATCGGGACGGTCTGCCTTGTTCTCACCGGCTTCGGCTGGGGTAAGCCGGTTCAGATCGATCCGCGCAACTTTAAAAATCCAAAGGCTGGGATGGCGATTTCGGCGGCTGCGGGCCCAATTTCCAACCTGCTGATGGCCTTTGTCACCATGATTCTCCAAAAAGTTTTCCTTTATATTCAGTTTTACGTGGCCCAGAACATGGTCTTTGAAACCCTTGCCAATGTTTTCTATATTATGACGGTGGTCAATATCTCCCTCGCGATTTTCAACCTGATCCCGATTCCCCCGCTGGACGGCTCGCGGATCCTCAACCTGTTCCTGCCTAGCCGGATCTATTTTGCCATTATGAAGTATGAGACGTTTATCTTTATCGGCTTGTTTTTGATCCTCTGGACCGGGATTTTAGACCGTCCGCTCGGCTTTATGAACAGCCTCATTTACAGCGGGTTTAATTATCTGACCGGCTTCGTGGATCTCATCGCCCGTGCGCTGCTATAGGTGACTCGGTTTGGAGCAGCTGAGTTTTAAATTAGAAGTGTTCGAAGGGCCGCTGGACCTGCTTCTGCACCTGATTGCAAAGCATAAGCTCGACATTGCCGATATTGAGATCACCAGCCTATTAGAGCAGTATTTGGCCTACATCGAGCAGATGAAGCTGGCCGATTTGGAAGTAGCCAGTGAATTTCTCGAAATGGCGGCGAGGCTGGTTTACATCAAAACGGTCTCCCTTCTTCCAAAGCATGAGGAAGCAGACGAGCTCAGGCGGGAGCTGAGCGGGGAGCTTTTGGAGCTGTCTGCTATCAAGTATGTCGCCGCTAAGCTTTCCGAGATGAACCGTGATTATCAGGTCTTTGTCCGAGAACCTCTGCCGATTCCAGTGGACAATACCTACCGCCGGGAACACCTGCCTGAAGAACTTTTGTCCGCTTATTTTGCCGTTGCGGGCCGGAAGCAGGGTAAGCTTCCGCCGCCGGTCAGTGAATTCACCCCTTTGGTGAGCAAACGGATTGTTTCGGTTACCTCGCGGATTTTTTACCTGCTCCGAAGGCTTTATAAGGAGGGGCAGGCGCCTTTGGGCGACTGTTATCAGTCCGCCGACCGTTCAGAGATGGTCGCGACTTTTCTGGCCGTTCTGGAGCTCGTCAAAAGCGGGCGGCTCTCCCTTAATGAAGACAATACGGTGATCTATTTTAATCGGGAAAAGAGAACGGAGACGTTGAATGGAAATTAATCAGTATAAAGCGCGGATTGAGGCGGTTCTGTTCGCTTCAGGGGAGCCGGTTTCAGCTGTTCGTTTGGCGGAGCTTCTGGAGATAGAGGAAGAGACTGTCTACCAGGTCGTTACCATGATGAAGGACGATTATGATGCGGAAGAACGGGGCATTCTTTTGGTGGAGCTGGGGGAGAGCTTTCAGCTGGCCACAAAAGACCGCTATGCCGGTTTGGTCCGTTCGGCGCTCGAAATCCGGCGAAACACGCCACTTTCCCAGGCCGCAATGGAGGTTCTGTCGATTATCGCTTATAACCAGCCGGTTACCAAGAGCTTCGTCGAACAGGTGCGCGGGGTGGAAAGCGGGCAGATTGTCAACAACCTGGCGGAAAAAGGGCTGGTGGAGGAAGCCGGAAGGCTGGAAGTGCCCGGGCGGCCGATCTCTTACCGGACCACCCTTCAGTTCCTCCGCTGTTTCGGAATCTCCTCTCTGGAGCAGCTGCCGCCCCTGCCGGATCAAAGCGGCCAGGTGATGCTCGACGAATATATTTCCTCTGAAGCGGCTGAGGAAGAGGGGACAGGGCAACCGGAGTGAAGCAGAGTGAGGTGATGGACGTTGACAGGCTGGATCATTGCGGCGGCTGTGTTTGCGTTCTTTGCTTTGATTTTGGGAACCAGCGCTAAATGCAGGCTGTCATATCAGGACGGGGAATTCTGCGTGAAGGTGGGATTCTGGTGTTTCTGGTTTACGGTTTTTCCACAGCAGAAAAAGGAAAAACCACCCGAGAAGCAGCCTGAAAAGAAAGCGGATTCCGATAAGCCGCCGAAAGAGGAGCCGGAAAAAAAGAAGGAAAAGACCGATTTTAGTTTGATACGGAATTTGATTGGTTCTGGCTTAAAAGGGTTCCAAACGGTTTGGCGCCATCTCATTTTTTATAACCTCCGTCTTTGTGTCGTTGTCGGGGATGAGGATGCGGCGGCATGTGCGCTGCAATATGGGAAATTATGCGGCGCTGTCTATGGGGGGCTTGCCGCGGCCAAGAATCTGGCCAGGTTGCGGGAAAAGGAGATTTCGCTGTCCTGCGATTTTTCAAAAAACAGGACGGAATGTGATTTGCAGGCGTTTGTTCGAATCCGGATTCTTTTTGTCTTTGGCGCCGCATTTCGAATGCTTTTTCATCTTGCGGTTAATACTATGAAAAACGGTTAGAGTTAAAATGTCTGCGGGCGCGGGAGCGCAGCGGAGTGCTTTTGACTGTGGGAGGCCGTATTTTTTACAGCGGAAAAATGCAAAATAGTTTTTCTAATAACGATGAAACAGGAAGGTGTAATTTATGAGTGAGCATCCAATTCAAGGGCTGATGTCGACCGCCATGCAGAAAATCCGGGAGATGATCGATGTCAATACCATCATCGGTGACCCGATTACCACGCCGGACGGTACGACGATCATCCCGGTTTCCAAGGTGTCCTTTGGCTTTGCTTCTGGCGGCTCCGATCTGCCGGCCAAAGTGCAGAAGGAGCTTTTCGGCGGGGGAAGCGGCGCCGGCATCACCATCAACCCGATTGCCTTTTTGGTTGTAGGCGGCGGGGACGTCAAACTCCTTCAGCTCAGTGACGGGAACACCGGGGCGGTCGGCAAAGCGGTGGAGATGGTGCCGGACGTCATCGACAAATTCAGCGAGCTCTTTTCCAAAAAGGATAAATCCTCTAAGAAGGGAAAAGGGCAGGAACCTGCCGCTGAGTAATCCCCGCCTGAATAGGACTGGCCGCTGCCTGCATATAAATTGATCGAATGCAGGCGGCTGCAAAAGCCTCCTGACCTTGTGCTTTGGGGGCTTAATTGTTATGAAAAAACGGCTGACGGGATTTTTAACTGCTTTTTTCATCCTGCTTTGTTTCGCTGTCCCTGTTTCGGGGCAGGAATACGCCGGCGGGGTTTCGGCAAAGGCCGCGATTTTGATCGAGGCGACGACAGGGCGTGTTCTTTATGCAAAGAATGCGGACAGTAGGCTCCCGATGGCCAGTACGACGAAAATTATGTCCGCCCTGCTCACTTTAGAGCAGCCGAATCTGGATGAGTATTTTACAGTCGATCCGGATGCAATCCGGGTGGAAGGTTCTTCTATGGGTTTGGTCGAAGGGGACCAGGTGACCCTGCGTGCTTTAGCTTATGGAATGCTCCTTCCTTCGGGAAATGACGCTGCGAATGCCGCTGCGGTCAAAATCGGCGGGACGACGGAAAACTTCATTGCAATGATGAACAAGCGGGCGGAGCTTTTGGGATTGTCGAACACCCATTTTGTCACCCCTTCCGGCCTTCACGATGATGCGCATTACTCCACCGCGAAAGACATGGCGATGCTGACCCGTGCGGCGCTGAAAAACCCGGATTTCCTCGCCATCTGCTCCTCTAAAAATGCGCAGCTGGAGTTTGGAAATCCGCCCTTTAAACGGTGGTTGAAAAACAGCAATAAAATGCTGCAAAACTATGAGGGCGCCATCGGCGTCAAAACCGGTTTTACCGACGAAGCGGGGCGCTGCCTCGTCTCGGCCGCCCGCCGCAACGGTGTGACGCTGATCTGTGTCACCCTCAGCGACCCGAACGACTGGCAGGATACCGCCAACCTGTTCGACTATGGATTTACCCAGGTTTCATCTCATGAAATCCCCGCTTCATTGGCCGGTGAAAAAACGGTGAAGGTCACCGGCGGAACACAGCAGGAATGTAAGGTGGAGCTGTACGGCGCAGCTACCACGGTGGTCGATCTCGACCAGTTGACGGCCGAATTTCATCTTGACCGCTTTTATTACGCGCCGATTCAGGCTGGAGATATTGTCGGCCGTGTGGATTATCTTTACGAGGGTGAGGTTGTCGCCTCGCAGCAGCTGATGGCCTCTGAAACGGTCGAGCAAAAGGCGCCTTCCGAAGAAGAGGAAAATATGTTCAGCGCTTTTTTCAGTTCGATCATCGGTGCGTTTGAGGCAATCGTTTCGTTTTTACAGAGTTTTGGACAGAATTAGGAAAGGGTTTTGACGTGGAAAAAATCAGGATTCAGAAGGTGCTGTCTGATGCAGGATATTGCTCCCGCAGAAAGGCTGAGGAGTTAATCTCCAGAGGAATGATCAAGGTCAACGGCCATCCGGCGGAAATTGGAATGAAGGTCGACCCCGCCAGGGATTTGATCTCAGTAAACGGAGAGGCTCTCTATATCCCGCGGAAAAAGAGCTTCCGCTATTTGATGATGAATAAGCCCCGCGGTTACGTCACGACAGTGAGCGACGACCAGAACCGGCGCTGCGTGATGGATCTTCTCGGCGAAGTGGAGGAGCGGGTCTATCCGGTCGGGCGGCTGGATATGAACAGCGAGGGATTGCTGATCTTTACCAATGACGGTGCCTTTGCGAATGATTTGATGCACCCCAGCCGCCATGTGACCAAAACCTATCGGGTTACCGTCCGCCCGGATGTCGACGACGAACAGACCCTGGCTCTGTCGGAGGGCGTTGCCATCGACGGGAGGAAAACGTCGCCTGCGGTCGTCCGGGTGCTGACAAAGGAGCCGGGGCGGGTGGTGCTCGAAATCGTGATCCGCGAGGGGCGCAACCGCCAGGTGCGCAAAATGTGCGAGGCGGTTGGCCTCGAGGTCGCCAGGCTCAAACGGACGGCAGTCGGCCCGCTTCGGCTGGGGATGCTCAAGCCAGGCGCGGTTCGGGACCTGACGGCGGAAGAGCTGAAGGCGATCCGAAATGCAATCAAGAAGCCGGAGCGTAGATGAAATGCTGAAGATGAAGATTGTCGAGGACAAGCAGGAAATTGTCCGCCTTGCAGAAGATTACGGTGTCCCAACGGATGGGGATTTGCACCTCTACCTTGCCGAAAATCGCGGCGAACTGCTGGGTGTCTGTTTTTATAGGTTTACAGAGGATGGAATGGAAATCCTGTTCGCTGATGCACAGGGTGATGCTGCCCTTTACGACGGGCTGATCCGCGCTGCAATGTCGGCGCTGTTCGACCGTGAAAACGACCGGGTGGACTTTGCGGAAACGATGGACCGGGATCTGCTGGAGGCTTGCGGCTTTGTCACAAAGGACGAGCTTTGTATAAAATCGGCAAATGTGTTTTTTGAAACTTGTAAAAAATGTAAAAACTGATTTTAGCCTCTTGTTATTTAATTAACGATAGTGTATAATGGTACATAATGTTTCCTTGTGGCAAAAAGGGTTATAAAAAACTATATTTAAGGAGATTTGTGCAATGAGAAAATTTAATGTAGTAGTAAACGGCGAAAATTTTGATGTAACCGTCGACGAAATGGGCGGTACTCCCGCTGCGGCTCCTGTGGCTGCCCCGGCGGCAGCTCCTGCTGCGGCCCCCGCTCCTGCGGCTGCTCCCGCTGGCGCTACCGACGTTAATTCTCCCATGCCGGGCACCATTCTGAAGGTGAATGTCGGCGTTGGCGATGTCGTAAAGGCTGGCCAGGCTCTCGTCATTCTCGAAGCGATGAAGATGGAAAACGACATTGTCGCCCCGGTTGACGGCAAGATCGCTGCAATTTATGTAAAGCAGGGCGACACGGTAGAGTCTAACAGCAAAATTCTCTCACTCGAATAAGGAAAGGGATTTGGACGAATGGCTAAAGTAAAAGTAACGGAAACTGTCCTGCGTGACGCGCATCAGTCCCTGCTTGCCACCAGAATGACGACCGACGAAATGCTCCCGATCCTCGGGAAGATGGACAAGGTCGGATTCTATTCGGCGGAAGTTTGGGGCGGCGCGACCTTCGACAGCTGCCTTCGGTTTTTGAATGAAGACCCGTGGGAGAGACTGCGGATCATCCGCCGGGAGATGCCCAATACCAAGCTGCAGATGCTCTTCCGCGGCCAGAATATGCTGGGCTACCGCCACTACGCGGACGATGTTCTGGAGTATTTTGTCCAGAAGTCGGTCGCAAACGGGATCGATATCATCCGTATCTTCGACGCGCTCAACGATATCCGCAACCTCAGAACCGCAATCAAAGCGGCGAAAAAGGAAAAAGCACACGCGCAGGTTGCGATCTCCTACACGCTGGGCGATGTGTTTACCGACGAGTACTTTGTGGAGTACGCCAAGCAGATCGAAGCGGAGGGCGCTGATTCTATTTGTATCAAGGATATGGCAGCGCTTTTGACACCGTACCGCACTGCGACCTTGACCAAGGCAATTAAAGAGGCGGTCAGCATCCCGGTGCAGCTCCATACCCACTACACGTCCGGGCTTGCTTCCATGTGCCTGCTCAAGGGGATTGAAAATGGCGCCGATATGATCGACACTGCTATGTCCCCGCTGGCTCTGGGAACTTCCCATGCGCCGACTGAGTCGATGGTTGCGGCGCTGCAAGGGACGGAGTATGACACCGGCCTCGACCTCGTGCTCCTCACTGAAATCCGTGAGTATTTCATGGGCCTGCGTGCAAAATACATCAAGTCCGGCCTGCTTGACCCGAAGATGCTTGCAGTTGATGCAAACGCTTTGATTTACCAGGTTCCGGGCGGAATGCTTTCAAACCTCCTTTCCCAGCTGAAACAGGCAGGGAAAGAGGATCAGCTCAACGACGTTCTCAACGAGGTGCCGCGTGTCCGCAAAGACGCCGGTATGCCCCCGCTGGTTACGCCGACCTCCCAGATCGTCGGTACCCAGGCGGTTTTCAACGTCATCATGGGCGAGCGTTATAAGATGGTGACAAAGGAATTCAAGGGCCTTGTCCGGGGTGAATATGGTAAAACCCCGGTTGCCATCGACCCCGAATTCCGCAAAAAGATCATCGGCGATGCAGAGCCGATCGACTGCCGTCCGGCGGATCTCCTTGAACCGGAGCTTGATAAGCTTCGCGCGGAGTGCGCCCAGTGGACTGAGCAGGAGGAGGATGTCCTCAGCTATGCGCAGTTTGGCCAGGTTGCGGTCAAGTTCTTCGAAGGCCGCCACAAGAAGCCTTTCAATGAAAACGAGCCGAATACTAAGATTCAGATCAGCTACAAATAAGCTGAAACTTGAAGCGCCGCGAATCTTCGCGGCGCTTTTTGCTGCCGCCGAAGCCTGTGGCTGTGCTGGTAGAGATGCCTATAAATCTTTTGGTTTAAAAATTGAACGCAGCGAGCCGCCGACAAGGATTTTTCAGCAGCTGTAAGAGAAATGGCCTATCTAATTATAGGCGTGGGAAAAAGGAGACAAAATAAATTTCGGTGATTTTGGAATGTGTCCTATAAAGCTTTTCTGAATCTTACCGTATCCCATTGTAATTTTTAATCAAATGTAAATAACATGAATATTTTGTGAATAAAACGATTTTTCTTTCTGAAAATGTGGTATGATGAAAAAAACGAGTTCATAAAGGAGTAAGGCCATGTTGAGAAGTATGACCGGTTATGGACGCTGCCAGCAGATGATCGGCGGGCGGGATATTTTGGTGGAAATCCGTTCGGTCAATCACCGGTATTTTGAGTTTTCGGCCCGGGTGCCGCGCGTTTACGGCTATCTGGAGGAAAAGATGAAATCCTTTGTGCAGAGCCGGGTTTCCCGCGGGAAAGTCGATGTCAATGTCACTGTTTTCACGGTGGAAGGCCAGGATGCAGTGGTTGAACTGAACCGTTCTCTTGCGCAGGGGTATCTGTCGGCGCTCCGTTCCGTC
Source organism: Oscillospiraceae bacterium (assembly GCA_022792755.1). Classification (GTDB taxonomy): domain Bacteria; phylum Bacillota; class Clostridia; order Oscillospirales; family Ruminococcaceae; genus Metaruminococcus_A. Next base: position 14,748 of record JAAWBP010000049.1, read on the forward strand.
TCGGAAGGGTATCAGCTGCAAGATGACCTGTCCCTTTCCGTGCTGTCCCGTTTTCCCGATGTTTTCAGCGTCCGAAAGGCGGCTGAAGACGAGGAAGTCATCTGGGATGCGGTTCGGACAGTTGCAGAAGAAGCGCTCAGCCGTTTTGTAGAGATGCGGGAAAAAGAGGGCGAAAAGATGCGCCAGGATATTTCAGGCCGCCTGGATGTCATTGAAGAATGGGTGGGCGAGATCGAGCGGCGTTCCCCCGAAACGACGAAGGCTTATCGGGAAAGGCTTTATGCGAAGCTCCGCGAGGTTTTGGAGGAGCGCGCGGTCGACGAGAGCCGGATTTTGACCGAGGCGGCCGTCTTTTCAGAAAGGGTCGCGGTGGATGAAGAGACCGTCCGGCTCAGAAGCCATTTGAACCAGTACCGTTCTTTTCTCTCCTCAAAGGAGCCGATTGGGAGAAAGCTCGATTTTCTGACGCAGGAGGTCAACCGCGAAATCAACACGATCGGTTCCAAGGCACAGGATTTAGCTGTCACCAGAATCGTGGTCGACCTGAAAAGCGAAGTGGAGAAGATCAGGGAACAGATTCAAAATATCGAATAGAATCGAGGGAGAGGAAAAATGAAACTGATCAATATCGGATTCGGCAATATGGTCTCGGCAAACCGGCTGATCGCGATTGTCAGCCCGGAATCGGCCCCGATCAAGCG
>JAAWBP010000050.1 GCA_022792755.1 Oscillospiraceae bacterium
GGGATGTGCGTGAAATTATCTGTGAGGAGGACGGGATTGAGGGTGAGCTCGGGAGCACTTTTACTCCTCAGTTCTGCTCGACCGTCGGCTCCGCCCTCGGGAGCCTGAAGCAGAACGCTGTCATCGGTGTGGGAAATGACGGGAGCGGGGCGGCCGCTTCCCTGGAGCGCGCTCTCCTCGCCGGAGTTTCGGCTTCCGGGGCGGAGGGATGGAGGTTCGGCGCGGGAATCCTTCCGCAGTTTCGCTATTGCCTCAACCAGGGGGGCTGCGACTTCGGGGTTTATATCAGCCTGGAAAACGACCATGTTTCCCTCCGGCTCAGCCAGGACGGCGGGCTTCCGATGACCCGCGGAAACGAGCGGAAGCTGGAGGGGTATCTCAACCGGGGGGAATATAAAAAGGCTGGGCCCGCCGGATTTGGGCGGGAAACGGACTTCAGCGGGATGGCAAAGCTTTACGAGACCTACCTTATCAGAAAAGGAAGTTCTCTCGAAGGGGTGTCGATCCGCTTAAAATATCCGCTCTCCCCGGCGGGAAAGCTTCTGCGCCGGGTACTGGAGCGGCTGGGCTGCGGGCTTTCGTCCGGCCCGTTCCTCGGCCTCTCGGGGGATGGTCTCCGCTTGTCTGTATTTGACGAAGCCGCTGGATATGTTCCACACGAACGGCTGATTGCGCTGGTCTGCGCCGCGCACTTTGACAGGGGGGAGGACGTATCGCTCCCCAACACCCTTCTGGCCGCTGTGGATGAGCTCGCGGAACGGTATGGACACAGAGCCTACCGGTATGCCGCCTGTCCCTGCGACCGTTCGGATGAAAGAGCCCGGTCTCTGGCCTCTGCGGAACCCTTTGCAGAGGATGGACTTCTCCTTGCAGTGGGATTGCTCCGCTGCCTGAAGGAGAGCGGCCGGACACTGGCGGAAGCACTCGACGCGATCCCCGCCTTTTCCACCGCCGTCCGGCGGGTGGAAACGGAGGAGAAAACCTCCGAGATTTTTAAAAGGATCGGCGCGGTTTCGAGCGGGATCGGCGAAGGAGTCCGCCTGCGGGATCGGCGGGGAGAGCTGCTGTTCCGCCCAGCCAAATCAGGGCGGGGGATTTTCATCTACGCGGAGAGTCGGGACAGCGAAACCGCAGAGGAGCTCTGCGGATTTTATGAAGACCTGATTAAAAAGGGGCCGCTTTGTTAATACTGCGGTTGTCGCTCCCTTCTTTTCGGAGTGATCGGGACGCTTGACATTTTCTGGTGAAACAGGTAAACTAAGACTGTATTAATATGTTCGGTTGAGATTTTATTTCCATTTGCGTTTCTTTTCACACCTTTTATTTCTCTCATAAGAAACGTGGAGCAGGCGGATGAGCACAGAGGAAAGGGGTGCATTTCGTACCCTTTTCTGCTTGTATCCTGCCTACATAATCAGGAACGGTTTTTCTGAAAGCGGCGCGTTTTTTGCTCTGCTTTGGTCTGTCTTATGCCTTTTTGTATGGGCGCTTTCCTGATCGAAAAAAATCACACTGAAAAAGAAAACAGTTGATCAAACCATCGATTGGCGGAGACGATGTGTCTTGACGGGAAAAGTGATTCCCTGGGCGTTGTTTTCGCCGCAGGATTTTGCGTTTCTCTAAAAAGCCGCAGAAGGAGTTTCCTGCCAAGTCAGGGGCTTTCGGCAGTGTCTTTTGTCTGCCCGCAGGAAAGCCGCCTTTCCCAGCCGGTGGTGCAAAGAATGAAAAGAGGTATTTATGGAAGAAAAAAACAAACAGGTTCAGACAGCTCCGGCCGACGAGGTACAGCCGAAAAAAAGAGCACCCCGCAGAAAGCCGAATCCCTCCAAAAACAACCAGAAAAATAAAACGGCGGCGAAAGCAGCTTCGGGTGGAAAGGAACCGGCCGCTGAGAGCGTGCAGAAGAAAACGGCGCGGAACACCCAAACCGGCGGAAGGAAGAAAACAGGAGGCAGGCAGAACGCGCGGGAGCGCCGGAAAACGCCGGTGCGGATCATCCCGCTGGGGGGCCTCAACGAGATCGGGAAGAATATGACCTGCTACGAATGCGGGCAGGATCTGTTCATCGTGGACTGCGGCCTTGCCTTCCCAGATGCAGACATGCTGGGCGTCGACATCGTCATCCCTGATTTTACTTATGTCGAAAAGAACAAAGACCGGGTGCGGGGGATCTTTCTCACCCACGGGCACGAGGACCACATCGGCGGCCTAGCCTATCTTCTGAAGAAGATCAACGTCCCGGTTTACGGCACCCGCCTGACCCTTGGGCTGGTCGAAGGGAAGCTCAAAGAGCACGGCCTGCTCCGCTCCACGACCTTGAATGTCGTCAAGCCGCACGACATGATCAAGATGGGCTGTATGTCGGTCGAGGTCATCCCGGTCAACCATTCGATCCCCGACGCGGTTGCCTTTGCGATCTATACCCCGGCAGGCATCATCGTCCAGACCGGGGACTTCAAGGTGGACTTTTCCCCGATCCAGGGCGAGATCATCGACCTGGCGCGGTTTGCGGAGCTCGGGAACCGCGGGGTTCTCTGCCTCCTCTCCGATTCCACCAACTCCGAACGCCCCGGCTCCACCATGAGCGAGCGGAAGGTGGGCGAATCCTTTGAACGGCTTTTTAAGCAGGCGGAAGACCGGAGGATCATCATCGCAACCTTTTCCTCCAATATCCACCGGGTGCAGCAGATTGTCGACAACGCAGTCCGCTCCGGCAGGAAGGTCGCCGTTTCGGGCCGCAGCATGGTCAATGTGGTCAACATCGCTTTAGAGCTGGGGTACCTCCATATCCCGGATGGGGTCATGATCGACATCGACGCGATCAGCCGCTACCCGGATGAGAAGCTGATCATCATCACCACCGGCAGCCAGGGGGAGCCGATGTCGGCCCTCTCCCGGATGGCGGCGGGGGAGCACCGGAAGGTCGCGGTTTCGTCGGATGACTTCATCATCATCTCCGCCACACCGATCCCCGGGAACGAGAAGCACGTCAACCGTGTCATCAACGAGCTGATGCGCCTCGGCGCCGAGGTCGTCTTCGAGAAGATGTACGACGTCCATGTGTCCGGACACGCCTGCCAGGATGAGCAGAAGCTGATGCTTTCCTTGGTCAAGCCGAAGTTCTTCATCCCGGTTCACGGCGAATACAAGCATCTGAAAAAGCACAGCCAGACGGCCCAGGCGGTGGGAATCCCGCCGTCCAACATCCTCATTGGCGACATTGGGCAGGTTATCGAGCTTGACGGGGTCGAAATGAAGACGACCGGGACGGTGCAGGCGGGCCGCGTCTTTGTCGACGGCTACGGCGTCGGCGACGTCGGCTCCATCGTTCTGCGGGACCGGAAGCATTTGGCGCAGGACGGCCTGATCATCGTGGTGGTCACGATGGACGCCACCACGGGCGAAGTGGTGGCGGGCCCGGATATTGTCTCCCGCGGGTTTGTCTATGTCCGCGAGTCGGAGGAGCTGATGGAGGAAGCCCGCCTGCGGATTGCGGGCGTGCTGGACGACTGTTCTTCCCGCTCTGTGCGGGAGTGGGGGATGATCAAGACCGAGATCAAGGACAATCTCTCCAACTTTATCTATAAAAAAACCAAGAGGGCGCCGATGATCCTGCCGATCATCATGGAAATTTAACCTGTCTGCCTCGATTAATTTCCGAATTTTATTGAAACTTACCAGCGTATGATGTAAAATAAGGAAAAAGAGTGTTTAAGAAATTGGGGTGGCTGCCGATGGATCCAAAAAAAATGTGGCAAATGAAAGCTTGTCTGCTCGTTTTGCTGCTGATTTGCGGAGGGTTGGCGGCCGCTTCGTTTTTTTCTGGAAGCCGGTGGGTGTGGGCCTTTGTAGTTGGGTTTTTGGTTATGCTGCTGGTGACGGTGGTCCGTTTCCGGATGATCCGGCGGGATGCCTACCGCTTAATGGCGGATATCGCCCGGCAGCTTGACGCCCCTGACCGGGACGCGCTCAGCCGGTTCCCGCTCCCCTCGCTGGTCATAGGAAGCAAACGGGAAATCCTCTGGTACAGCGAGAGCTTCCGCCAGCGTGTCCTGGGGGATTACGACTTGTACGGTTCTTCCCTGGATGAGATCTCCCGTGCCCCGGTCGAAGAGTTTTATTCCTCCAGCGGGGTCGAGCTGAGTTACGGCGGAAAATATTATACCGCTTTTGGCCTCCATTCGGAAGCCCACAAGGCGCCGGTGGATATCCTCTATTTTGTGGATGACACCGCCCTCAAAGAGATTGCGCAGGAGTACCGGCTTTCCCGCCCCTGCGTCATGATTCTGGTGATCGACAATTACGACGAACTGGTTCAGAACGCCAAAGAGAGCGAAAAGTCGCAGATCCTCGGCGAAATCGACCAGGTGATCGAAAATTATTTCGCGGAGACAAACGGCTTTGTCAAACGCCTTTCCCATGACCGGTATCTGGCTATGGTGGAACGGCGTCACCTAGACAAGATCGTGGAAACCAGGTTCGCTCTGCTCGACAGCGCCCGAAAAATCATCGCAAACGAGCGGGTTCCCGCCACCCTTTCCATCGGGGTCGGGTGCGAAGGGGGAAGCATGAGCGAAAATGAGGCCGCAGCCCGGCAGTCCCTCGACATGGCGCTGGGGCGGGGCGGCGACC
>JAAWBP010000051.1 GCA_022792755.1 Oscillospiraceae bacterium
ATTCAATTCATGCCCAGTTTTTCAGGCAGAATGCGGTGAACCGGAGCCGAAACCGTTTGGCTTTTTCGTCGGTTTGAATGGATTAGGAGATGTTTTCAAAGTGCATTGTTAAAAAATAAACAAATTTCAAAAAAGGTATAGACAAAGCAAATCAAATGTGATATTATGGCTTTGTTAGAAAAATAACATATAGGCTTTCCAAAAGAGAAATCAGCTTTTGAAAGCTTGTCCGCAACCCGGAACAGTGAAAGCCAGAAAGCGCTGGAAAGCGCATTTATAAGACACTGCAAATGATATTAAGGAGGATTATTGTCATGGCGAAAAAGGAAACGATCACGAATGTGCCGGAGATCGTCGACACCGTTGAAGCATTGACTGCGAAAATGGCGGCGATGAGAGAAGCGCAGAAGGTGTTCGCTACCTATACCCAGGAGCAGGTGGACGAAATCTTCAAAGCGGCGGCAATGGCGGCCAACAAGCAGCGGATTCCGCTTGCGAAAATGGCGGTTGAGGAAACCGGCATGGGCATTGTGGAAGACAAGGTCATCAAAAACCATTATGCGGCCGAGTATATTTATAATAAGTACAAGGATGAAAAAACCTGCGGCGTGATCGAAAGCGATCCGGCGTTTGGGATCAAAAAGGTCGCGGAGCCGATCGGGATCATCGGCGCGGTCATCCCGACGACCAACCCGACCTCTACCGCAATCTTCAAGTGCCTGATCAGCTTGAAAACCAGAAATGCGATCGTCATCAGCCCCCATCCGCGTGCGAAAAACTGCACCATCGAGGCGGCGAAGATCGTTTTGGACGCCGCTGTCAAGGCTGGCGCTCCCGAGGGGATCATCTCCTGGATCGACGTCCCGTCGCTGGAACTCACCAATGAGCTGATGAGAGACGCCGATACCATCCTCGCCACCGGCGGCCCTGGCATGGTCAAAGCCGCGTATTCCTCCGGCAAACCGGCGCTCGGCGTCGGAGCGGGCAACACCCCGGTTATCATCGACGACACTGCCGACGTCAAGCTGGCTGTCAACTCGATTATCCATTCCAAAACCTTTGACAACGGCATGATCTGCGCCTCCGAGCAGTCTGTCACAGTTCTGGAAGGGGTTTATGAAGAGGTCAAGAAGGAATTTGCCGCGAGAGGATGTTATTTCCTCAAGGGCGATGAAGTCGACAAGGTACGCAAGACCATCCTGATCAACGGCGCGCTCAATGCGAAGATTGTCGGCCAGTCCGCCTACAACATTGCGAAGCTGGCGGGCGTCACTGTTCCGGAGACTGCTAAGATCCTGATCGGCGAGGTCGAATCGGTCGATATTTCCGAAGAGTTTGCCCATGAGAAGCTCTCCCCGGTTCTCGCAATGTATAAAGCCAAAAACTTTGATGACGCGATTGCAAAGGCGGAGCGCCTTGTCGCCGACGGCGGCTACGGCCACACTGCTTCACTGTATATCCATCCCGCCCAGGCTGAGAAGATGGCGAAGCACGCGGCCGCGATGAAAACCTGCCGCATCCTTGTCAACACGCCTTCCTCTCACGGCGGCATCGGCGACTTGTACAACTTTAAGCTCGATCCGTCTCTGACGCTCGGCTGCGGCTCCTGGGGCGGCAACTCCGTTTCGGAAAACGTGGGCGTGAAACATCTGATCAATATCAAGACTGTTGCGGAGAGAAGGGAAAATATGCTGTGGTTCAGGGCGCCTGAAAAGGTCTATTTCAAAAAGGGCTGTATGCCGGTTGCGCTGGATGAGCTCGGAACTGTGATGGGCAAAAAGAAGGCCTTCATCGTCACCGACTCCTTCCTCTACAAAAACGGCTATGTGAAGCCGATCGAAGAGAAGCTCGACGAGATGGGGATTCAGCACACCTGTTTTTACGACGTTGCCCCCGACCCGACCCTTGCCTGCGCAAAAGAGGGAACCAAGGCGATGCTCTCCTTTGAGCCTGACTGCATCATCGCGCTCGGCGGCGGTTCGGCGATGGACGCCGGAAAGATTATGTGGGTGATGTACGAGCATCCGGAAGTGGACTTCCTCGATATGGCGATGCGCTTTATGGATATCCGCAAGAGGGTCTACACCTTCCCGAAGATGGGCGAAAAAGCTTATTTCGTCGCAATCCCCACTTCCTCTGGTACCGGTTCCGAGGTTACGCCGTTCGCGGTTATCACCGACGAATCAACCGGCGTGAAATACCCGCTGGCCGACTATGAACTCCTGCCGAAGATGGCGATCATCGACGCGGACAACATGATGACCCAGCCGAAGGGGCTGACCAGCGCTTCCGGTATCGATGCGCTGACCCATGCGCTGGAAGCCTATGCCTCCATCATGGCGACTGATTACACCGACGGCCTTGCGCTCAAGGCAATGAAGAACATCTTCGAGTACCTGCCGAGCGCTTATGAGAAGGGCGCGAACGACCCGACCGCCCGCGAGAAGATGGCCGACGCGTCCACTATGGCTGGTATGGCGTTTGCGAATGCGTTCTTAGGAATCTGCCACTCGATGGCGCATAAGCTCGGCGCGTACCATCATCTGCCGCACGGTGTTGCCAACGCCCTGCTGATCACCGAAGTCATGCGCTTCAATGCGGAAGAGGTTCCGACCAAGATGGGTACCTTCTCGCAGTACCAGTATCCGCATGCGCTGGCCCGCTATGCTGAGTGCGCCCGTTTCTGCGGCTTTGCCGGGAAAGATGACAAGGACACTCTCGAGAAGTTCATCAAGGGGATTGAGGAGCTCAAAGAGAAGGTCGGCATCAAGAAGACGATTAAAGACTACGGCATCGATGAGAAAACCTTCCTGGCGACACTTGACGAGATGGTTGAAAATGCCTTCGATGATCAGTGCACCGGCGCCAACCCGCGCTATCCGCTGATGAAAGAGATCAAGGAAATCTACCTCAAGTGCTACTACGGCAAATAAAACTGAACAGCAAAACGGCGGGGGCTCCTTTTGCCCTCGCCGCTTTGCTGAAACCGGGGAAAGCGTGCGATTTTTGTTCAGAGCAACCAAAAGAATGTTTGTGAAATTGGTACAAATCCTATAGAAAAAAAAGCGTGCTTCTGTTATAATAATGAAAGAGTAAAGCCGCGGCAGCGCGGTAAGTGGAAAGGAGCTTTTTTCATGGATAATTTACAAGTGCTTTTTACGCGTCCGCACAAGGTCGTGTATACGGATGGGACGAAGGTTTACAAAACGTTTGACGAGACGTTTCCCGCCTCCAATGTCTTCAATGAAGCGCTGAATCAGATCCGTGTGCAGGAGACCGGGCTGAATGTGCCGAAGGTTCTTGAAGTTTGCCAGATGGAGGGCAAATGGACAATCGTGATGGAATACGTCAAGGGAAAAACCCTTGAGAAGATGATCGAGGAAGACCCGAAGAACATCGACAAATACGTCGACATCTTGGTGGATATCCAGATGGAAATCCACAGCAAAAAAGCGGCCCACCTCAACCGGCTGCGCGAGAAGATGCACAATGCGATTACCGGCCTGAAGATTGATCCTTCCGTCCGGTATGAGCTTCACAGCCGCCTGGACGCTGCGCCGAAGCACAACAAGGTCTGCCACGGCGACCTGGTTCCGAGCAACATCATCATCGGTGAGGACGGCAAGCGGTATATCATCGACTGGTCTCACGCGGTGCAGGGGAACGGCAGCGCCGACACGGCCAGAACCTACCTCTTCTTTATGATGAATGAGCAGAAGGAGCTCGCCGAAAGCTACCTGAAAAAGGTCTGCATCAAAACCGATGTTGCCAAGCAGTACATTCAGCAGTGGCTTCCGGTTGTTGCGGCCGTTCAGCTTTCGAGAAACATCGATGGCGAGTCGGATTTCCTGATGTCCTGGCTGGATATCATCAGCTTCGAATAATCGCTCTGCTTCCTTCAGGAGCCGTGGAAAACACGGCTCCTTTTTATTTTGCCTTTTGACGTCTTAAAAACGTGTGTTTTTTAGGATGGTGGGAGGGCTAGCTGACAAATCGAGCGGCAAAAACAAGGCTGAAACTGTAAGAAATTCCGAAAATGCAAAAAAACCTTGACGGCGGCGGGAGGTCAAGTGTTAATATAGTATTCAGTGTGTAAAAAGAATTGATTCTTTTGTTCGAGGAGTATAGTATGACCAAAGATTTGACCAAGGGTTCCCCTGCAAAACTGATCGTAGCGTTCACGCTGCCGCTGCTGATCGGCAATATTTTTCAGCAGCTTTACAATATGGCCGACACCCTGATTGTCGGCCGGACGATCGGGCCGGATGCCCTCGCCGCCGTCGGCTGTACGGGAAGCGTCATGTTTTTTATCATCGGCTTTGCGCAGGGGATGACCTCGGGGCTGTCGATCGTCGTAGCCCAGCGGTTTGGCGCGGGGGACGAGGAGGGAGTCCGCCGAAGCTTTGCGATGGGAATCGTCATCGCAGGCGGGGTTACGATCCTTCTCACCGCCATCGCGGTACTGCTGGCGCGGCCCGTTCTGGAACTGATGCAGACGCCGGCGAAGATTATTGACGACGCTTACAGCTACATTGTGGTCATTTATGCGGGAATCGCCGCGTCGGTCTTGTTCAACTTCCTCTCCAACGTCCTGCGCGCCCTTGGGGACAGCCGTACGCCGCTGATCTTTTTGGTAATCGCCAGCCTTTTGAATATCGGGCTCGATTTTGTTTTCATCCTTGGCTGCTCGATGGGGGTTTCGGGCGCGGCCTTTGCCACTGTGATTTCGCAGGCGGTTTCCGGGTTGCTCTGCCTCGCTTATATTGTGAAACGGTTTCCCATTTTACATATCAAAAGAGGAGACTGGCGGCAGGGCAAGGGACAGATGCTCCTCCACATCCGCCTGGGCCTTCCGATGGGGTTCCAGTCCTCGATTATCGCGATCGGAACCATCACGGTGCAGGTTGCATTGAATACGCTGGGAACAACGGCTGTTACCGCCTATACGGCGGCTTCTAAAATTGACAACCTGATGACGATGCCCAGCATGTCCTTCGGAATCGCAATGGCGACCTATACGGCGCAGAATTACGGCGCAAACCTGATCAAACGAATTCAGGCCGGTGTGCGCCGGTGCTGCTTGATCGCGGGGTCGATCAGCGTTCTGTTGGGGCTGGTCAATATCTTCGCGGGCAATTATCTGGTGATGGCCTTTGTCGGGGAAAGCAGCCAGGAGATCGTTTCGTTGTCGCAGATTATGCTGACGATCAACGGCATCTGCTATGTCTTTCTGGCGATCCTCTTTATCTTCCGGAACACGATCCAGGGGCTGGGGAACAGCTTTATCCCCACCCTGTCCGGAATATTGGAGCTGGCAGTCCGAATCTTCGCCGCGATTGTCCTGACCTCGTTTTGGGGATTTACGGGCGCTTGCCTGGCGAACTCCATGGCGTGGATCAGTGCGATGATCCTGCTCGTCATCGGTTATTTTGTCGTCAGAAGGCGGCTTCTGAACCGCCCGGAGATGGCGGTGCCCCGCGCTGTTTTTCCAGAGGGACATGAAGAATAGGGAAGAATTTACTATAAGCGAAGCGTGTGTTCATTCAGCCATTCGGCTTGATGATAGATTTCAAAGAAAAAGGGGATTATTGAATGAAGACGATGAACAAAACAATGGAGATTGTAGCATAACCGGGAGGTTTGTTACATCTTCGACAAGCCTCCCAAAGGGTTTAAGATTTTACTTTTAGGAGGATCATTCCCATGAATCGGGAAAACAAGAAAAAATCATTGAATCGAGGCTACTACAAAACGCATCCGTGCAATGAAACCTTTGTCTGTAAGGTGTGCGGAAGAACAGTTGTGCCAAACGGTGCGGGGAGCGAGCATAGAAACCACTGTCCGTATTGTCTTTCAAGCCGACATTTGGATGTCGAACCGGGCGACCGGGCGGCAGATTGCGGCGGCATCATGGAACCGATTGCCGTATGGGTGAGGAAAAATGGCGAGTGGGGGCTCATTCATCGCTGCAAAATCTGTGGAACATTGAGTTCAAATCGTATAGCTGCGGACGACAATCCGATGAAGCTGATGTCGCTTGCGATGAAACCTGTTTCTTCACCGCCCTTTCCGTTGGAGCGGATTGAGGAAATGACAAGGCTGATGGGCGGCGACGGAGAACTAAAATGGTAAAGTAGCGCGATAAGGGCCGGTGTGTGATTAATGCAGACCGGCCCTTTCTTGCCGCATTTCATCACAAGAGAGGGCTGTACTGGTCGGCTGTCTTTTAGCATTGACGGTTGTTTACTGTTTTCCTGAAGTGGGAGACGGCGGCTCATACAGCCGTTTGCGGCCCTGGCCCGCGGGAGCTCTTTGTAAACTGACCTGGATTATAAAAACGCCACCGGCCGATTATGAGCCAGTGGCGTTTGTTCTTTTCATACTCACTTTGCCTTTTGATCTTTCATCAGCGTGACCAGAACGGCTTTTTGTGCGTGGAGGCGGTTCTCCGCCTCTTCAAAGATTTCGTCGGCGTGCGCCTCAAAGACCTCGGCGGTGATTTCTTCCTCCCGATGGGCGGGGAGGCAGTGCTGCACCATTGCATCCGGGTTTGCCGCGGCCATGACGGCGGCGTTGACCTGATAGCCTTCGAAGGCTTGGCGGCGTTTTTCGGCCTCGCCCTCCTGGCCCATTGAAGCCCAGACGTCGGTAAAGATGACGTCTGCGTTTTCGGCGGCACTCAGTACATCGGCCGTCATGGAAAATTTGCCGTTTTCATAGGCGTATTCCAGAACCTCCTTGGCCGGGCGGTATTCCGCCGGGCAGGCGATGCTCACCTGCATCCCGGTCTTGATGCCGCCGACGATCAGGGAATTCGCCATGTTGTTCCCGTCCCCGATGTAGCACATCTTCAGCCCTTCGAGGGTACCCTTGTATTCCCGGATGGTCATCAGGTCGGCCAGAACCTGGCAGGGATGGCAGAAGTCAGTCAGCCCGTTGATGACCGGGATGCTGCCGTAATGTGCCAGATCCTCGACCTCCTGCTGGGCGAAGGTGCGGATCATAATGCCGTCCAAGTAACGGGAGAGAACCCGCGCGGTGTCCTGCACCGGCTCGCCCCGCCCGATTTGCAGGTCGTTGGAGCTCAGAAAGAGCGCCTTGCCGCCCAGCTGGTACATCCCTGTTTCAAAGGAGACCCGGGTGCGGGTAGAAGCCTTTTGAAAAATCATGCCGAGCGTTTTCCCCTCGAGATGCTTGTGGGGGATGCCGTATTTCTTCTCGTATTTAAGCTGATCCGCGAGGTTTAAGAGATTGATGATCTCCTCTTTGGACAGGTCGAGCATTTTAAGCAGATGTTTCATCGTAATCCTCCGTTCTCCCGATTTATTGATTCAGCACAGCCGCCAGAATGGAAAGCCCCTTCTCAAATTCTCCGTCCGAAATGGTCAGGGGCGGGAGGAGCCGGACTTTTTCCTTCGCAGTCAGAACCAGCAGGCCGTTTTCCATACAGGCTTTTGCCACTTCGCCCGATTTTTTCTGTTTGAGCGCGATGCCGATCATCATCCCTTTTCCGGTGATGCCGGAAACCTCTGCACAGCTGGAGAGCGCGGCCTCTACCTCCTCGAACCGGGAGGCAACCTTTGCTAAAAACCCCGGCTGGGAGATTTTTTCCATCACGACGTTTGCCCCGGCGCAGCAGATGGGGTTCGCCCCGAAGGTGGAGCCGTGATCGCCGAAGCCCAGAACCGATTCGGCCTTCTCGTCGAGCAGCACCGCGCCGATCGGCAGCCCGCCGCCCAGCCCTTTTGCGAGGGTGGTGATGTCCGGGCGGACGCCGTACCATTCGGAGGCCAGGAATTTCCCGGTTCGTCCCGCTCCGGTCTGCACCTCGTCGGCGACAAGAAGGATATCTTTTTCCGCACAGAGCGCGGCGAGTTCTTTGACGAAATCCTCGTCGAGCGGGACGACCCCGCCTTCGCCCTGGATCAGCTCGATCATGACGGCGCAGACGGAAGAATCCAGCTTCGCTTTGACGTCCGCGATATCGTTGGCGAGCGCGTAGCTGAAATCCCCGGTAAAGGGGAAAAAGAACTGGTGGAAATGCTCCTGCCCGGTTGCCGAAAGGGTGGTGACCGTCCTGCCGTGGAAGGAGTTGACTAACGTCAGGATGGTGGAGCGCCCTTCGCCGTACTTATCAAAGCTGTACTTCCGCGCCGCTTTGATTGCGCCTTCGTTTGCCTCCGCGCCGGAATTGCCGAAAAACACCTTTTGATACCCGGTGGTTTCGCAGAGGGATTTTGCAAGAAGGGCGCCCGGTTCGGTATAATACAGGTTGGAGATGTGGTTCAGGGCAGAAGCCTGCCCCGCGACCGCTGCCGCCCACTGGTTGTCGCAGAAGCCGAGGGAGTTCACCCCGATCCCGCTGGTGAAGTCGATGTAGGTTTTCCCTTCGTAATCGCAGCAGGATGCGCCCGTCCCGCTTTTGAGTGCGAGATCAAACCGGGCGTAGGTGCCGGCAACGTATTGCCGGTCGATTTTTTTGAGTTCTGATGCGTTCATGCTGTCCGCCTTTCTCTATTACAGGAACATGGTGCCGATGCCTTCGTTTGAAAGCATCTCGATCAGGATCGAGTGGGGGATCCGCCCGTCGATGATGAAAGCCCGGTTGACCCCCCGGCGCACCGCTTCGACGCAGCATTGGATTTTCGGGATCATGCCGCCCGAAATGATGCCCTGGTTGATCAGGTAGGGGACTTCGCTGACTTGTACGACGGGGATCAGGGTTTCCTCGTCCTCTTTATCCCGCAGCAGGCCGCGGATGTCGGTCATCAGGATGACGTTTTCCGCCCCCAGAGCGGAGGCGATCCGCGCCGCAGCCGTATCGGCGTTGATATTGTAAACCTGGCCGTCCTCGTCGGCGGCAACGGTTGCGATCACCGGGATGTATCCATTGTCCAAAGCGTTCACGATCGGGCCGACGTTGATCCCGACAATGTCCCCGACAAAGCCCAGGTCCTGTTCGCCCTCCAGCTTTTTGACTTCGATCATCCCGCCGTCCGTTCCGCAGAGGCCGAGGGCCTTGCCGCCGTGCTTCTGCAAAAGGGAGACGAGGCTTTTGTTGACCTTTCCGGCGAGCACCATCTGGACGATGTCCGCCGTCTCTTCATCGGTATACCGGAGCCCGCCGATAAATTTGCTTTCGATCCCCACCCGGTCGAGCATCGAGTTGATCTCCGGGCCGCCGCCGTGGATCAGGACGACCTTGATCCCGATGAGGGAGAGCAGGACGACGTCCGACATGACGGCCTGCTTGAGATCGTCGTTGAGCATAGCGTTCCCGCCGTATTTGACCACGACGACCTTGTTGTAATACTTCTGGATATAGGGGAGCGCGTCGACCAGAACCTTCGCCTTTTCTTCGTTGCTGATGTGCAGCATAAAAACACCCGCCTTATCAAGTGAATCGTTATTTATCAAATGGGCAGCCGAATTTTTTGCCGCCCGGTAAGCTCTCAATTCAAAAGCCCGCCGAATGGATCAGGTGCGGTAATCACCATTGATTTTCACATAATCATAGGTGAGGTCGCAGCCCCAGGCCATGGCGGAACCCTTGCCGTAGCCGAGGTCGATGATGATCTTGATCTCGTCCTCCAGCAGGATTTCCTTGGCCTTCTCCTCGTCGACCGGGACGCCCGCGCCGTTTTCGCAGACCTGGATGCTGCCCTTGGCCGAAGCGAGGTGGACGGCGATCCGGTCGATGTTAAATTCCGCGTCGGTGTAGCCGACGGCGCAGAGGATTCGGCCCCAGTTCGCATCCGCGCCGAACATGGCGGCTTTGAAGAGGGAGGAGGTGATGACGGATTTGGCGACCTTTTTGGCGGTCGTCTCGTCCGGGGCGCCGTTTACCGCACATTCCAGAAGCTTGGTCGCGCCTTCGCCGTCCCGGGCGAGTTCCCGGGAGAGGTTCATCATCACCGCGTAAAGGGCGTTGAGGAAGAGCTCGTAATCGTCGTTTTCCCGGTCGATCACAGGATTGCCGGCCAGCCCCGAGGCCAGAACCGCCACCATGTCGTTGGTGGAGGTGTCGCCGTCGATGCTGATCATGTTAAAGGTGAGATCCGCCACCTTTTTGATGGCCTTCTGGAGCCATTCCGACTCGATGGCGGCATCGGTTGTTAAGAAGCAGAGCATGGTCGCCATGTTGGGGTGGATCATCCCGCTGCCCTTTGCAATCCCCCCGATGTGGCAGGTTTTGCCGCCGAGGGTAAAGGAAACGGCGACCTCCTTGGGGAAGGTGTCGGTGGTCATGATCGCCTGCGCCGCACGGATGCTCCCGTCGGCGGAAAGGGAATCCTTCAGCGGTTTGATGTGGTCGCGGATCGGCTCAATCGGCAGAGGAAGGCCGATGACGCCGGTGGAGCAGACGACGATGTCGTCCGCCGGGATGCCGAGCGCCTCCCCGGCGATTTCGCACATTTGGCGGGCGACTGCTTCCCCGTTTGCGTTGCAGGTGTTGGCGTTTCCGCTGTTGCAGATGACCGCCTGCGCCCGGCCGTTTTTCAGATTCTGCCTGGTGACTGTCAGCGGCGCGCCCTTTACCTTGTTCTGGGTATAGATCGCACCAGCATTGCAGGGAACCTCGCAGCGGATCAGGGCAAGGTCGGCCTTTTCTTTGTTTTTCCGGATGCCGCTGTGGATCCCGGAGGCGGTAAACCCTTTTGCGGCGCAGACGCCGCCTTCTGTAAACTCAAAACCGTTAAATTGAATCAACACCGAATTGTTCGCTCCTTCTGTATTGTTGTCTGTTTTGTTAAAACGCGGGCGGGATCATATCGAGGCCGGAGGTCTCCGGCAGCCCGCATGCGATGTTCATGTTCTGGATTGCCTGCCCCGCCGCACCTTTGACCATATTGTCGATGGCCGAAACAAGGATCAAACGCCCGGTTCGGGGGTCGAGATGAAGCGAAATGTCGCAGTAATTGGACATCCGCACGTTTTTCAGGTTGACGGCCTTTCCTTTGTCCAGAATCCGGACAAAGGGCTCGTCGTGATAAAATGCCTGATAAGCGGCAATCAATTCGTCGAGCTCTGCCTGCCCCTTGAGGGACGCATAGATAGTGGAAACGATCCCGCGGTTGACGGGGAGCAGGTGGGGGACGAAGGTGACGAAGAGCTTCTGCCCCGCCAATTCGGAAAGGGTCTGCTCGATTTCGGGTGTGTGGCGATGGGCCGCGATTTTATAAGGGGAAAAGGCCTCGTTGCAGTCGGGATAATGGGTGGTCTGGGTCAAACCTCGCCCCGCCCCGGTGACACCCGACTTGCTGTCAATGATGATGCTGTTCGGATCAACGATTCCGTCTTTGAGCGCAGGGGCCAACGCCAGGCCGATGCTGGTGGGGTAACAGCCCGGGTTCCCGATGATCTTCGCGGTTTTCAAAGCCTCCCGGTGGAGCTCCGGGATGCAGTAAGTCGAAGCTTCGTGCAGGGCCGGTTCGTTGTAGGAAAGGCCGTACCACTCGTTGTAGTCCGCCTCCTCCTGAAGGCGGAAATCCGCGCCGAGGTCGATAAAGAGGACGTCTTTTGCCAGGCATTTTTTCGCCAGAGGCTCGCAGAGGCCGTGAGGAAGGGAGGCGAACACGACGTCGCTTTTTTCGATCACCGTGTCCTCGTCTGCGAGAACCTCCCCGCAGATGTCCTTGAGATTCGGATAAACCTCGCTGATCGCTTTTCCCTCGAAGCTGACCGAGGAAAGGGCGGCAACCTGAACGCCCGGATGACGCAGGGCGATTCTCAGAAGCTCCACCCCCGCGTAGCCGGTCGCGCCGATGATCCCGATTTTTACCATAAAATCCCGCCTTTCTTCGGTTGATGTCTAATCGTCTTTTAATATTTCCCGCGTCTCACAGCGGGGTTTCCGGAGGGGAGCAGATCCCGTCGGAACCCGGGGAGGCATCCCTGCTGCACTTGAGTGAGAGGAGGGTTATCTTTGACAGCGCTCCAATTCCTGCTCCGCCGCTTCGATCTGGGCTTTGACGCTTTCGGGCGCCGGGCCGCCGGGGACGGTTCGCCCCTTGACGCAGGCCTCCAGATTGATTGCGTCGTAAATATCCTCATCAAATAAATCACAGGAAGATTTGTACTGCTCCAGCGGCAGTGTTTCGAGGGTGAGCCCCTGTTTGATACACGCTGCAACCAGTTCGCCGGTGCACTTGTAAGCGTCCCGGAAGGGAAGCCCCTTTTTTACGAGATAATCGGCGCAGTCGGTCGCGTTGATGAACCCTTTGGCGGCGGCCGCGCGCATGTTTTCCTTTAAAACCGTCATGGTTTCGAGCATCGGGATAAAGGTGGACAGGCAGAGCTTGACGGTGTCGACCGCGTCAAAGATCGCCTCCTTGTCCTCCTGAATGTCTTTATGATAGGCGAGCGGGAGCCCTATCATCATGGTGAGCAGCGTGGTCAGGTCGCCGAAGACCCGCCCGGCTTTTCCGCGGATGAGCTCGGTGATGTCGGGGTTCTTTTTCTGCGGCATGATGCTCGACCCCGTCGCATAAGCGTCGTCCAGCTCGATGAATTTGAACTCCCAGGAGCACCAGAGGATGATCTCCTCGCTGAAACGGGAGAGGTGAACCATCATCGTCGAAACTGCCGCCGCGAGCTCGATGCAGTAGTCCCGGTCGGAAACGCCGTCCAGGCTGTTTTGCATGATCCCGTCCATCCCAAGCGACCGGGCGGTCATCTTCCGGTCGATCGGGTAGGTGGTTCCGGCCAGCGCGCCGCTCCCGAGGGGGGAGAAATTCATCCGCTTTTTCACATCGTTCAGGCGGGAGAGATCCCGCAGGAACATCTGGGTATAGGCCATCAGATGGTGGGCAAAGGTGATCGGCTGTGCCCGCTGTAAATGGGTATAGCCCGGCATGACCGTTTCGAGGTGTTCTTTGGAGAGGGCGCAGAGCGTCTGAACCAGTTTGCCGACCAGCGCTTTGATCTCTTCGATTTCGTCCCGGAGATAGAGCCGTAGGTCGAGTGCGACCTGGTCGTTCCGGCTCCGCGCGGTGTGGAGACGCTTGCCGGTGCTGCCGAGGCGTTTGGTCAGCTCCGCTTCGACAAACATGTGGATATCTTCCGCCAGGGGGTCGATCTCCAACTTGCCCGACTCCAGGTCGGCGAGGATTTTTTCAAGCTCTGCACAGATCAGCTCCGCCTCGTGTTTGTCGATGATCCCGGTTTCCCCCAGCATTGCCGCGTGCGCGATGCTGCCGCCGATATCCTGCTTCGCCATCCGCTGGTCGAAGGAGACCGAGGAATTGAAATCGTTTACCCTGGAATCGACTTCCTTCTGGAAGCGCCCAGCCCACATCTTTGCCATGCTGTTTGAATTCCTTTCGCATCTCTGCAACTCTCAGCCGTTTTCAGAGGAAAATGGCTGAGAGTTGTGGAGTTTTCGTTTATGACGGGGTAGTTCACGCTCTGTGATACACCGTTTTAGAATTACCTATGGATCGCGTATAGAGAGCGGGAGCACGCCGCAGGTTTTATTTTTTCCCGTCCGCGAGTGCCTTTACCTTGATCGGCAGGCCGTAGAGGTTGATGAAGCCCTGGGAATCGGTCTGGTCGTAGACGTCGTCCTCGTCAAAGGTGGCGACCTCTTCGTTGTAAAGGGAATACGGCGCGGTCACTCCCGCATTAATGATGTTTCCTTTGTAAAGCTTGAGCTTGACTTCACCGGTAACGTGCTCCTGGGTGGAATCGACAAAGGCGGAGAGCGCTTCCCGTAACGGCGTATACCACTGGCCGTTGTAGACGAGGTCGGCGAATTTCAGCGCAACCTGCTGTTTGTAGTGCTGGGTTTCTTTGTCGACAGTGATGGTCTCAAGCACCTTGTGCGCGTGATAGAGGATGGTTCCGCCGGGTGTTTCATAAACGCCGCGGGATTTCATCCCGACCAGCCGGTTTTCGACGAGGTCGGAAATCCCAATCCCGTTTTCACCGCCCAGCTTGTTCAGGGCTTTGATCAGGGAGACGCCATCCATCTTTTTGCCGTCGAGCGAAACAGGGATTCCCTTTTCAAAGCCCACGGTGATGTAGGTGGCTTGATCCGGCGCCTTTTCAGGGGAAACGCCCATTTCGAGGATTTCATCGTACTTCGGTTCGTTGGCCGGATCCTCCAGATCGAGCCCTTCGTGGGACAGATGCCAAAGGTTCATATCCTTGGAGTAGTTGGTCTCACGGGTCAGCTTGATCGGGATATTCTTTGAAATCGCGTAGTCGATTTCCTCATCCCGGGATTTAATATCCCAAATCCGCCAAGGGGCGATGATCTTCATATTCGGCGCAAACGCCTTGATGGTCAGTTCAAACCGCACCTGGTCGTTACCCTTTCCGGTACAACCATGGCAGATGGCGTCCGCGCCCTCCGCCTTGGCGATTTCGACAAGCCGCTTCGCAATGGCCGGGCGGGCGAAGGAGGTGCCGAGGAGGTAATCCTCCTCATAAACAGCGCCGCATTTTAAGGTCGGGAAGATGAAATCCTCGACAAATTCCTTCTGGAGGTCTTCTATATAGAGCTTGGACGCGCCGGTCTTGAGCGCACGCTCCTCCAAGCCGTTGAGCTCGGCATCCTGCCCGACATTGCCCGCGACCGCAATCACTTCGCAGCCGTAATTGTCTTTCAGCCATGGAATGATGATGGAGGTGTCAAGACCACCCGAATATGCTAAAACCACTTTATTCAACTTTTCCATTGTTCAAATTCCTTTCAAATTGATTTATTATCCTTATTATACCGCATTTTTGGCGGATTGCAAGCGAAAACTGAATATTTATGCAAATAAACGCATATTCATTCAACTTGTCACCTTTCACTATTTTTCATATCGACGTTTTAGACACTATGCCGAAAGCGGGATCGATGCCGGTGCTGCGGTCAGAAAACTGCCCTTTTCAGTTTGATGTGTGGAATCTTTTTGTCCAATTTTCCGTTTGAATAAGGTTCCACTTTTTCCTGTTCCAGTATATACCCTCGATTGACAAGGGCAGCCATGGTCTGTGCCCAGACTGGGCAAACGCGCTCCATAAGTAGTGATAATAGCGACAATGATATCCCGCGAGGCGCCTCGCAGGATTGAAACCTGAATGCAAGAGAAGCTCTTAATGTGCGAATTGTCCCGCCGGGGTCACCCGGTGCGGCGTGCC
>JAAWBP010000003.1 GCA_022792755.1 Oscillospiraceae bacterium
ATCTTTCCGGAGCCGTCTAAAACCGCAACCTCGATCGGCAACACCTCTCCGCCCACCGACGTCCAAGCAAGGCCGGTGACCAAACCGACCATGTCCTGCGCCTCCATCAGATCGGGATAATATTTCTTCGGCCCTAAAAACGATTCCAGGTTTTTAGGGGTCACAATCACCCGCCCCGCCTCCTTTGAGGCGAGCTTCTTTGCCCCCTTCCGGCAGAGGGATGCGATCTCACGCTCCAGCCTGCGGACGCCCGCCTCGCGGGTATAGCCGTCAACCAGGCCATAAAGGGCGCCGTCTGAAATCCGGAACAGTGCTGGGGTCAGCCCATGCTTCTCCATCTGTTTTTTGACGAGATGCCGCTTGGCGATCTGGAACTTTTCCTCCCTCGTATAGCTCGGCAGGGAGATGACCTCCATCCGGTCGAGCAGCGGCCTGGGGATGGTGTCGAGGGTGTTCGCCGTCGTGATAAACAGGACTTCGCTCAAGTCAAACGGGATTTCGAGATAGTGGTCATAAAAAGCTGAATTCTGCTCGCTGTCAAGCATTTCGAGCATCGCAGCGGAGGGATCGCCCTTATAGTCGGCCCCCATCTTGTCGATTTCATCCAAGAGGATCAGCGGATTGTGAGACTTCGCCTGCTTCATCCCGGTGATGATCCGCCCCGGCATCGCGCCGATATAAGTCTTTCTGTGGCCGCGGATTTCCGCCTCGTCCCGAACGCCGCCCAGAGAAATCCGGACGAATTTCCGGCCGAGCGCCTCGGCGATCGAACGGGCAATCGAGGTCTTTCCAACCCCCGGAGGGCCCTCCAGGCAAATGATCTGCCCTTTGATATCCGGAGCGAGCTTTCGAACTGCAAGGCTTTCGAGGATCCGCTCCTTGACTTTTTCCAGGCCGTAATGATCCCGGTCGAGCCGTTTTCCGATCTGCACGATATTCAAATTGTCCTTTGTCTTTTCATCCCAAGGCAGGCTGATGGCCAGATCGAGGTAGTTGCGGATGACAGATGCCTCGTGGGAATTCGAAGGCATCTTATAAAGGCGCTCGCACTCCTTGAGCAGCCTTTCCCTGGAATCATCCGACAAATTTTTGATTTTATCGATCGCATCGGCAAATTCCTCTGCCTCTTCCTGAACGTTTTCCCCGTCCCCGAGCTCGTCTGAAATCACCCGAAGCTGTTCGCGCAGGTAATAATCGCGCTGATTTTTGTCCATATTCTCTTTGACCTGCTCGTAGATATCCCGCTCGATTGTGAGGATATTGGTCTCTTTTTCAAGGAATTCGGCAAGCAGGCGGAGGCGGCCGTAAAGGTCTGATTTTTCCAGGAGCTGCTGCTTGTCTTCGAACCGGAGCATAATATTCTGGACGATGATATCGAAAAGCTTCTGCGGGTCTTCCTCCGCGAAGATCGACGAGACCAGCTCTTCCGCGAGCTTCGGCACAATTTCGGCGTATTCGTCAAAGATAGACTTGATGGTGCGCACCACCGCCTCCATTTCGTCGGGAGACCTTCGCGCACTGCGGTAAGGCATCCGCTTCACTTCGCACTCGATGTAGCCCTCGAACGAGGTATAGCGCACGACCCTGGCACGGTAAAGCCCCTCCGCCAAGATGCGGACGGTGTTTTCCTGCGTTTTTAAAAGCTGCTTGACCTTCACCACCACGCCAATCTGATAAAGATCGTTTTCTCCCGGGTCGTCCATGGAAAGATCATTCTGTGCGACCAGGAAAATCGTTTTATCCCCCCCGATCGCCGCATTGAGCGCTTTGATCGATTTCGTGCGCCCCACATCGAAATGCATGACGGTACCCGGGAACATGACGATTCCTCTCATGGCGAGCGCCGGCAGGATGACAGTTCGATTTCCTTTTTTTATATCCAAATTTTTTTTCTGCATAACAATCTCCTTAAACCTAGGAAAATCCGGTTGGCATATACTTTGCTTATTATACCGGATGCGGCGGGCTTTTGCAAGTTATCGGGCGCATTCATTCATTCTTTTACAAAACTTTACTTCCTCTCTTTCGTGTGTTAAAATAATACAGTAATCTAATTTCTTTTTGGGGGATTTGGAGGGCAATCCAGATGAACAGCAAATTGAAGAATGAAGACGTCGATTTTCTTTTCCAGGCGGTTTTATCCTTAAACAGCATGGAAGAATGCTATAATTTTTTTGAAGACCTCTGTACCGCACAGGAGCTCAAAGCCATGTCGCAGCGGATCGTCGTGGCAAAAATGCTGAGTGAGCATAAAGTATACAACGATATCGTGGCCAAAACCGGGGCCAGCACCGCCACCATCAGCCGAGTCAACCGCTCCCTGATGTATGGGAACGACGGATATTCCGTCGTTTTCGACCGATTGGACGAGAAAGGATGAGCAGTTACTGCGACTTCGCCTCGGTTTATGACGTCTTTACCTCCAATATAGACTACCACCGCCGGACAGCATATTACGACCGTCAGATCAACGCTTTCGGCGGGAAAAAGGGAATTTTATTGGATCTTGCCTGCGGTACCGGCTCGATGAGCTTTGAATTCGCCAAATTGGGGTATGACGTCATTGGAATAGACGGGTCGGAGGAGATGCTTTCGGCTGCAATGGACAAAAAGCTCGAAAGCGGGATTGATTCGGTCATCTTCCTGTGCCAGCAGATGCAGGAACTCGATCTCTACGGGACAGTAGATGTCACCGTCTGCGCGCTGGACAGTCTGAACCATCTGACCGAACTGAAGGATTTGCAGGACGCTTTCCAACGCGTTTCACTTTTTACAAATCCCGGCGGACTGTTCCTTTTTGATGTCAATACTCTATATAAACACCAGGAAATCCTCGGAAACAACACTTTTTTTTATGATGAGCCCGGCGCGTCCTGCATTTGGCAGAACACCTTTATTGAACCGGACACAGTACAGATCGACCTGGATTTTTTTATTGAGGCTGAACACGGGCTTTATCGGCGGACTGCCGAGCAGTTTCAGGAACGGGCTTATACAGACGAAATCCTCTGTTCCACGCTCAAAAAAGCGGGGTTCTCTGTGCTGGCTGTTTACGATGAGGACAGTGAAACGCCGCCACACGATACTTCTGAGCGGATCATCTATATTGCCAAGAAGATTTGAAAGGATATTTTATGGGAAAGCTGGTACGCACTCTGTCTAAAGACGGCTCCGTTATGGCCTGCGCCGTTGACGCCACTGATATCGCCGCTGAAATCGAACGGATTCATCAAACGTCCGCCGTTGTTTCGGCCGCGCTTGGCAGATTGGCCGCGGCCGCTTCCATGATGGGGTCTATGCTGAAGGCCTCCGACCAGTCCATCACACTGAGGATGAAAGGCGACGGGCCGGTTGGCAGTATGATTGCAGTGGCAGACAGCTATGGCAACGTCAAATGCTACGCCGAAAATACGGTAGTAGAACTGCCGCTCAATCAATATGGAAAGCTGGATGTCTCCGGTGCAGTCGGGAAAACAGGTTTCCTCCAGGTCATCAAGGATTTGGGGATGAAGGAGCCGTATACCGGGCAGGTTCCCATCGTATCAGGTGAAATCGCGGAAGATATCACCGAATATTTCGCCGTGAGCGAACAGACGCCGACGGTCTGCGGTTTAGGGGTTTTGGTCAACCCGGACCTCACCATCAAAGGAGCCGGCGGCTATCTGGTTCAGCTCCTCCCCTTCGCCGACGAAAGCTGTATCGATGTTTTGGAAGAAAATCTAAAAAAGATGCCGCCGGTCTCTTCCATGTACGCCGATGGGATGACGCCTCAGGAGGTTTGTTTCCGGCTGCTGGAAGGGCTCGAGCCCAACGTTCTCGACGACTCTTTTCCGGTTTATCGCTGTGACTGCAGTGAGGAGCGGGTTACCAGGGCGCTTATAAGCCTTGGGAAAAAGGAACTCGATTCCATGATCGAGGAAGAGGAGAAAATTGAAGTATCCTGCCATTTCTGCAACAAAAAATACTGTTTTGACCGGAATATGCTGGTACAAATCCGGGACCGGGCAAAAGCCTGACGGATTTATATAAAACATCTTAAAATTCAAGGGGGAAACTATTTCTTTGGACGGTTATCTTATACTTGTGCTGGTTGTGTTGGTTCTGCTTTCAGCGTTCTTCTCAGCCAGCGAAACATCTATTTCCACCGTCAACCGAATTCGTATGCGC
Organism: Oscillospiraceae bacterium; assembly: GCA_022792755.1. Lineage (GTDB taxonomy): Bacteria > Bacillota > Clostridia > Oscillospirales > Ruminococcaceae > Metaruminococcus_A. Next base: position 4,168 of record JAAWBP010000003.1, read on the forward strand.
AACTACGCGGACGACGGCAACAAAAAGGCGCAAAAAGTCTTACATATGGCCGATCACTATGACAAAACGCTGTCGACCATCTTAGTCGGCAACAACATCGTCAACATTGCGTTCGCCTCGCTGAGCACGATGCTCTTTACCAGCTGGTTCGGCGTTTCCGGCGTTGGGATCGCCACCATAGTCGCGACTGTGGTCGTTTTGATCTTTGGAGAAATCCTTCCGAAAAGCCTTGCAAAAGAGTATGCCGATTCTTTCGCCTTGATGATCTCTTATCCGCTTTACTGGATCATGGTGATTTTAACGCCGATCGTTTTCATTTTCATCGGGATCAAACAGGTGATCATGCGCATCTTCAAACCCCAGAAAAAGCAGGTGTCGGTAACCGAAGAAGAGCTCAAGTACATCATCGAGGAGATCGAAGACGAGGGTGTTCTGGAACAGCAGGAAAGCGAACTCGTCCGCAGCGCTTTGGACTTCGACGAAGTCACTGCCGACGAAATCCTCACCCCGCGCGTCGACGTTGTTTCGATCGAAGTAAACGAGCCTCTCGAATCGATTAAAGATATTTTTGTAAACGAACATTATTCCAGAATCCCCGTCTATGAAGACAGCATCGACAACATCATCGGCGTCCTTTATTCTAAAGATTTCTTTACCGCCTATATCAAAGGGACCGAATTCTCTATCCGCGAAATGCTCCAAGGGGTCATCTTTATCCCCCCCAAGAAAAAAATCTCCGAGCTGTTTACCGAGCTTCAGAAAAGCAAATCCCATCTCGCGGTCGTCACCGACCAATACGGCGGCAATATGGGCATTGTCACACTGGAAGACATTCTGGAGGAACTGGTTGGCGAGATCTGGGACGAATACGATGAAGAGGAGCGGGAGTTCGTCCAGCTGGATGAAAACACCTTCGAGATCAGCGGCGATCTTCGGGTGAGCGAACTGATCGAAGAGCTCAAAATTGACGGGCTGGAAATCGAAACCAGCAGCAACTCCGCCGGCGGCTGGGCGCTCGAAAGCTTTGGGCATATCCCCGAGGCTGGAGAGTCGTTCCTCTGCGAAGTTCTCAAGGTGACGGTCAAGGAAGTTGTTGAAAACCGGATTATCCGCCTGACCATTCAAGTCCTGCCGCCTCAAAGGGAGAAAAAGAACGACGAACCGTAAATTATGATGGTACGATCTTGACAATCAATTAATTTGTTGAAAGGAGAATGACAATGGAAATCCAAGGCATTCAAAGAAGTGAATTACAGCAGGCTGCGCAGGAGATCAGAGGAATGGAAAAGCAGGAGCCGGTCGCCGACGCAATCTTCGCTGCCGACAGCACAGCTCCAGAATCGCCGAAAGCCCCCGTTTATGATGAGTATGTCCCCGAAGATGAAGAGAACAATCAATCAATCGGCCTTTATGAAATCATACACGACGAGGACGGCCTCAAAATCCGGTATGACAATCCGGAAAAGCTGAAGGACGACACCGATCCAGTTGGAGATGGCTCTAAAGCAGACGCATCGAAAGCGGAAGCCCCAAGGAAAAGCAAACCTGAGAAAAAGGCGGAAAGCTGTACCACAGACACTGATAAAGTGGACCGGGAGATCAAAAAGATCAAGGAAGATGCAAAGAAGCTAAAGCAGCAGATTCGTTCTTCCAGCGATCCTCAAAAAGCGGAAGAATTAAAAAAACAGCTTTCTAAAGTTGAAAATGAGCTGCGGCAAAAAGACAACGACACCTATAGGCGCCAGCACGCATCTGTTTCTTGAGCTAATCGCTATAAAGTGAAAACATTCTAAAATGCCAAAAGGGCGCCCTGTTTATAGGGCGCCCTTTTGCTGTAATGTTTTTAATAGAGCGGATACGCTTCGCAGATTTTATTGACTTCTCCGCGGATGTAATCCTTCTTTTCCTCAAAGTCGGGCTGTGCGGTGAGATAGATCAGTTCGCCGATCTTTTCCATATCGCTTTCCACCAAGCCCCTGCTGGTGACAGCCGGCGTCCCGATCCGCACGCCGCTGGTGATAAACGGGCTCTGCGGATCATTCGGAATCGCATTTTTATTGACGGTGATATAAACTTCGTCAAGGCGTTTTTCCAGCTCTTTCCCGGTGACATTGAAATTGCGGAGATCGACCAGCATCAGATGATTATCCGTACCGCCGGATACGAGGTCAAAACCCCGTTTCAGCAGCTCTTTGGAAAGCGCCTGCGCGTTATTGATAATCTGCTGCTGATATGCTTTAAATTCCGGCTTCAGAGCTTCTCCCAAACAAACCGCCTTGGCCGCGATAATATGCATCAGCGGCCCGCCTTGCGTACCCGGGAAGATCGCTTTATTGATCGCTTTGGCATGTTCCTCTTTACAGAGGATCATCCCGCCGCGAGGACCGCGCAGGGTTTTATGGGTCGTCGTCGTAACAACATCGGCATACGGCACCGGATTAGGATGGAGCCCAGCCGCTACCAGTCCGGCGATGTGGGCCATATCGACCATCAAATAGGCGCCGACTTCCTTCGCAATTTCATAGAACTTCGCAAAATCAATCACGCGGGGGTACGCGCTCGCGCCGGCCACGATCATCTTCGGGCGCTGTTCCTTCGCCAAAGCGTAAAGCTTATTATAGTCGATGGTGTGCGCCTCGTCGTCGACGCCATACGGGACAAAGTTGAAATAAGCGCCAGACATATTGACCGGAGAGCCGTGCGTCAGATGCCCGCCGTCGGCAAGGCTCATCCCGAGGATTGTATCGCCGGGTTTGAGCAGTGCAAAATAGACCGCCAGGTTAGCCTGTGCCCCAGAATGAGGCTGAACATTGGCGTGGTCAGCTCCAAACAGCTTTTTCGCCCGTTCGATCGCTATGTTTTCAACAACATCTACACACTCGCAGCCGCCGTAATACCGTTTTCCGGGATAACCCTCGGCATACTTATTGGTTAAAACGCTGCCCATTGCCGCCATAACTTCCCTGGAGACAATATTCTCGCTCGCAATCAACTCCAAGTTGCGGCGCTGCCGGGCAAGCTCGGCCGACATCGCTTCAGCAACTTCGGCGTCACCCTTTTTCAAATAATCCATCGGTTCAACAGAAAATTCCATCCTCATACTCCTCTTAGCATTAAATTCCCGCCTTTGGCGAATCACAATTATTTCTATTATACGGCATCCGCCCGACAGAATCAATCATCTGTCCCAAATCCAGCATGAAAAACCTTACCGAAAATGTTCCCCCTCTTTGGTCAATACGTCAATTTTGAAGAGCTTTGTATCTTCGACCAGGGAGGGCTGCTCCCTTTCAAACGCCTCCAAAACTAAAAAAGGGCTGATATTTTTTTCGATTCCGGCCGGTAAAAGCAGATCGACCGTTAAAACATCCTCTGCCTGCTTCACACACTTTATGTGGATGTCCGGCTTGATATCGATTGTCCGAACCCCCTTTTTCGTCTTCTTTTCGACCAGGATTTCCTTTTGCTCCAAAAAGCGGCTCCAAGCCTGTGCAAGCTCTTCCGGCCTTTCTGAATATAGCTCAAGCCGGAACCCTGCACGGCCAATGTCCTGCGCTTTATAAAGAGGTTTTGAAACGGACAGAACGGTCATACCGTCCGGCAAGGATGACTGAAGACGGCGGATGATCTCTTTTTCCGGCAGTTCGGCAGTTAAGCGAAAATCCATAATCTCATAGTGGCTTTCCAACCCCAATGCCAACGGGAGGGCAAAAGTGAGGTAGATATGAGGGTTGAAACCCTCAGAATACCAAACCGGAAGGCCGCTCCGTTTGAGTGCTCTCTGCATCAGGCGATTGACATCCAAATGGGAAATATATTTTAACCGCCCGGTTTTCGTATAGCAAACGCGATAATCAATAAACACTGCAGCGCCCCCCTTCCATCAAACGGTTTGCGCCACAGCCGGAACACTGCTCGCGGCAATGCGGGGTCGTAAGCCCTTTATAGGCTTTTTGGTGCTCCCTTTTCAGAAAAGCTTCACTGATGCCGAAATCCAGGTGGCTCCACGGCAAGACTTCGTCGAGCGAACGTTTGCGGGAGGCGTAAAATTCCATTGTCATACCGTTTTCTGCAAACGCTTCCTCCCAAAGATCAAAGCGGAAGCACTCATCCCAGCTGTCCAAGATACACCCCTTTTTCCAGGCATCATAGATTACCTTTCCAAGGCGGCGGTCGCCCCGCGCCAAAACACCTTCCAGAACACTTGTTTTGACGTTATGCCAGCTACAGCTGATCTTTTTAGAGTGAACCGTTTCAATCAGATGCTTTTGCTTTGCCTTTATCAGTTCCATCGTATCCTGCGCTTCCCACTGAAAAGGGGTAAACGGTTTCGGCACGAAGGTGGAAACGCTGACCGAAATGGAAACACCCTTCCCTTTCGGACGATTTGGCATCCCGTAATAAAGGTCGAGGATCCGGTGGGCGAGCTCGATGATTCCAGCGACGTCTTCCATCGTTTCGGTCGGGAGCCCCAGCATAAAATAAAGCTTAACCGACGTATAGCCCCCCTCGAAGGCGATCCGACAGGTGTTCAGCACCTCTTCCTCGGTCACATTTTTGTTGATCACGTCGCGCAGGCGCTGCGTCCCTGCCTCCGGTGCGAAGGTCAGCCCACTTTTCCGCACCCGTTTGACCCGTTCGAGCAGCTCCTCCGAAAAATTGTCGATCCGCAAAGACGGCAGCGACAGGTTGATGTGCTCCCCTTCCGTAAAGGAGAGGAGCTCGTCCAGGAGCGGTTCGAGCCCGGAATAATCACTGGTGGAAAGGGACGACAGGGAAATCTCTTCATATCCCGTCGAATCGCAGAGTGATTTCGCCTGACGGCAGACGACGCCCGCGTCCTTTTCCCGAAGCGGACGGTAGATAAATCCAGCCTGGCAGAACCGGCAGCCGCGGATGCAGCCCCGCATCAGCTCGGCCATCACCCGGTCGTGGACAATTTCCATATAGGGCACTAAAAAAGTGTCCGGATAATGGGACTGATTTAAATCCTGTTCAATCTTTTTCCGTACGACAGTGGGTGCCCCTTCCTTTGGAAGAATCGCCGCGATTGTGCCATTCTCCTTATACGTCACGTCGTAGAGGGATGGCACATAAACCCCTTCCTGTTCGGAAGCCTTTTTCAAAAACGCCTCTTTTGTCCACCCGGACGATTTTGCCTTGCGGTAAAGCGCCATCAAGTCGTCCAACTGCTTTTCTCCCTCACCCAGACAGAAGAGATCTACAAAATCGCAGAGCGGCTCCGGGTTACAGGCGCAAGGACCGCCGGCAATTACAAGGTTATTCAAGCCCTTTCTATCTGCGGCAAGCACCGGGATATTCCCGAGTGAGAGCATCGCAAGAAGATTGGTATAGCTCAGCTCATATTGCAGTGTAAATCCAATGACGTCAAATTCACTCAGCGGCGTAAAGCTTTCCAAGGAATAAAGAGGAATCTCATGCTGTTCCATCTGCTGTTTAAAATCCGTCCAAGGCATAAAGCAGCGCTCACACCAAAGCTCCTTATTGGCATTGAGAGACGAATAAAGGATCTTCATCCCCAGATGGGACATCCCCACCTCATAGACATCGGGAAAACAAAATACAAAGCGGACGCTGACTTCATCCGGGTTTTTAACAACCTGATGAAGCTCACCGCCCACATAACGAGCAGGCTTCTGGACTTTCAGCAAAACCTGCTCCACTTTTCTTCTCAACGGTTCGGACATAGGCCCCTCCCAATTACAAGATACCTTTATTGTACCTGATTCGAGGGACAAATGCAAACAAAATGTCAAACCCTGCGGTCTTGGATCAGCGACATCATCAAAAATGCCGCGGTGATCATCAACGTTATATTATGATCTCGGAACAGAAGCAAAACACCGTAGCCGAAAACCGGCAGTACGATAAACCAGGAGAGGAAGGTACAGATCAAACCAGCGGCCTTGAGCGGAAGAAGCTGGCTGAGAAAACGCTTCAGTATCATCCCGCCGTCCAATGCCCCCACGGGAACCAGATTAAACAAGCCGATCGAAAGCTGCACCAGGGCGATCTGGGTCATCTCCAAATTCGGATCCATCCCGAAATAGAGAAGCAAAAAGACGGTGAAATTGGTAAAGCATCCCGCAGAAAGGGCGAAAATATCCTTCCCCATCGTCAGATAACGGTCTGATGAGGTAATCCGCATCCCCTCAATCGAAAGGGTGACGCTTTTCGGGCGTTCCCCCACGATAAAATAGGCGATCATATGTCCCAATTCATGGGTCACCGCGGCCAAAACACCACAGTAGCCCATCCCGGAACGATCCAGAATCAGGTAAACTGTGACAACGGCGAAAAAGAGAAATGACAGTTTCACCTGTATTCCAAAGGCTTTAAATTGCAGCATAGCCGTCTTCCAGATGACCGGGAATCACCTTTAAAGGGTCGATAAACACGCCGTTGACCGAAATGTCGAAATGACAGTGATTTCCCGTAGAATACCCCGTATTCCCTACATACCCGACGGTATCTCCCGCTTCGACTACATCCCCCACTTCAACATTGAGCTTACTGCAGTGACCGTACCGGGTGATCACGCCATCCTCATGCTGGATCGCAACAAAATTTCCAAAGCTTACCGAACTTTGCGCCTGGATGACCGTCCCCGGGCGAAAAGCGGCGATTTCAGTTCCTTCCTCGGCAGGGATATCGATCCCTTTGTGAAAATCCGGCAATCCGGTAATCGGATGGATGCGGTAGCCGTGGCCTGAGCTGATCTTTCCGCGGATCGGCAGCACATAGTCTGTTTTCAGCGGTTCGGTGTCGATCTCCCCAAGCCCGGCGGATTCGCGCGACAGCGGCAGCGGGTTTTCTTCCCCACCCATCCCCATCGCCGTCGTGGGAACGGAAGAGGGATTGGAATCGTCAGGTTTTGATCCTGAAGAAATTTCTGAGGAATCATCCGGCGCACTGGCATCTGAGCCGGAAGGGTCGGAATCGGGGCTGCTGGCAGAGGGATCGGAAGACGGTGAGGAGGCATCGTCCCCAGCCGGTGCAGTCAGAAATTCAGCGACGTTGTGAAAGAGATTGGAAACATCCTGCGTAATTCCGACATCGTCTCGAACCTGTGTTTCATAAAAATTTTTCAGTTCCTTGATCGGCTCTGGAGAAAGGACATTTGCAAACAGCAATAGGATCGCCGTGATTAAACAGATGATCAGCTGGGCTAAAAAGAGACCTCCAGCCCCCATTTTTCGTTCGTCTTCCCTTTCCGGGTCTTCTTTTTTCTTACTGCGGAATTCGTGAAAATCATAGTCGGTTTGATGTTCCATGGCATAATAGCTCCTCTATTTCCATATCGTTTTAACCAAATGAACGCTATATTTTATTCGCAGGAGACGGAAAATAGACTAGCAGCATAATGGGGCCACAAAGCCATATCAAGTATGAAAGTACATCTAGACCATCTCGTCGGCGGCCTTTCCGCTCTTTTCAAACGAGAAATACTTTTTAAATATGGGATTCTATAAAATATAAGTATTAGACATATGAGGAATTCCCCGCTATAATAAAAAGGGAAAATTTTTATGAAATACCGGCAGAAGCCAAATCTGATCTGTTCCACTGATAAACCTACGGTATTTCAGCGTAAAGCAAAGTCTTTTATGGATAAAACACATCAGCAAAAAGAGAGGTATTTTACAATGGCATTACAGATTCAGAACAAAACATTCGACGAAGAACGCGCTTTATACCATTTACAGGATGCGGAAGTGCTGAACTGTGATTTTTCCGGCCCTGCTGACGGAGAGTCCGCTTTGAAGGAATCTCGGAATGTCACGGTGAAAAACTGCCGTTTTTCCCTGCGGTATCCCTTTTGGCATACCCAGGTCTTCCGGCTTGAAGGATCGACAATGGAAACGAGCACGAGGGCTCCGATTTGGTACGCGAGCGATGGGAAAATTATAGATACTTTAATCAATGGGGTGAAGTGCCTGCGCGAATGCAGGAAGATCGAGCTGGAGGGCTGTACGGTATCCTCCCCGGAATTCGGATGGAGATGCCGCGATCTTTCCATAACCGACTGCGCAATAGAATCGGAATACTTCCTTTTTGAGAGCTCGGATATCGAAGCCGACCGGCTGAAAATGAAGGGAAAATATTCTTTTCAATATGTTAAAAGCCTACATATCAACCATTCAGAGCTCGACACAAAAGATGCATTCTGGCACAGCGAGAATGTCATCGTAGAAAACAGCACGGTCAAGGGGGAATACCTTGGCTGGTATTCGGATGGGCTCACCCTGATCAACTGCAAGATTATCGGCACACAGCCTCTTTGCTACTGCAAAAACCTCAAACTCATCAACTGCACAATGGAGGATACCGACCTCTCCTTTGAATATTCCGAAGTCGAAGCCGATGTCAAAGGGGCGATTCTCTCTGTAAAAAACCCAAAGTCCGGGAAGATTGCCGCGGATCAAATCGGAGAAGTCATTCTGGAAGACTCGATTTTGGAATCGACCTGCCTGATCGAAACGCGCAGCTGAAAGGATTATCCAGAAGTAACCTTCTGAGTATGGGTTGTCTGTTGATTCCGTCCATGCTGTATCATTTATGAAAAGGAAGATAAAATAATGGAGTATCAAAAACTTGGAAATTCAGACTTAGTCGTCTCCCGCATCTGTATGGGCTGCATGGGATTTGGCAGTGCAGAAGCCGGCCAGCACAGCTGGACGCTGGATGAGAGATCGTCCAGGGAAATCATCAAGCGCGGTTTGCACTTGGGCGTGAACTTTTACGATACAGCGGTCTCTTATCAAGGAGGCACGAGCGAGCAGTACCTAGGCCGGGCACTGCGGGACTTTGCAAAGCGCGAGGAGATCGTCCTCGCCACCAAGTTCCCTCCCCGCACAAAAGAGGAAATCGAAGCAGGGGTCAGCGGTCAAAAGCATGTGGAAACTATGCTGGACCAAAGTCTGAAAAACCTCGGCATGGACTATGTAGACTTGTACATCTGCCATATGTGGGATTACAATACGCCGCTTTTTGAGGTCATGGATAGCCTGAATCGTGTCGTCAAAGCTGGAAAAGCGCGCGCCGTCGGCATCTCCAACTGCTATGCCTATCAGCTTGCGAAAGCAAACGCTTTGGCTGAAAAAGAGGGATTTTCAAAGTTTGTTTCCGTTCAGGGACACTATAACTTGATTTTCCGTGAAGAAGAGCGGGAAATGGCGCTTCTTTGCAAGGAGGATCACATCGCCATGACGCCGTACAGCGCGCTCGCCGCCGGACGATTATCAAAACGCCCGGGGGAAGCCTCCAAACGTTTTAGAGAAGACAGCTATGCCCGGTTCAAGTACGACAATACTGCAAAGCAGGATGCCGTTATCATCGGCCGCGTGGCTGAAATTTCTGAGAATCACGGTGTTTCTATGACAGAAATTTCCTTGGCTTGGCTCCTTTCCAAAGTGACCACCCCAGTAGTCGGCGCAACAAAGATTCAGCATATTGAGGATGCGGTAAAAGCGACAGAGCTGATCCTCACCACTGATGAGATCAGCTATCTGGAAGAAGCTTACCTGCCGCATAAGCTGGTCGGGGTTATGGCGCAAAACCGGCCTGTATGACAACAGAGGCGCCTAAACCGCGCCCCAACAGCTCCCAAGAAGACAGTCATTTATACGTTAATTGAAATAGAAATCCCCCGGCGCGATCTTCACCGCACCGGGGGATTTTCGTTTCCATTTTCTCTAAGTGCTGACCGAAAAATTTATTTTTTCAGCCCCATCGATTTTTTCACCGTCTCGGCGATGTTTTCAGCACTGAGCCCATACTTCTTCAGCAGCTGAGCAGCCGGGCCGGATTTGCCGAATTCGTCGTTGACGCCAACCTTGATGACCGGCACCGGACAATTCTCGGTGACAACATCGGCAACCGCAGAACCGAGCCCGCCAATTACACTGTGCTCTTCCGCCGTAATGATCAAGCCGGTTTCCTTCGCCGCCTTGATGATAATTTCCTTATCAATCGGCTTAATGGTATGGATGTTGATGACACGGGCGTCGATTCCCGCCCCTGCCAAGGTCTTCGCCGCTTCAACGGACTCGTTGACCATCAGGCCGGTGGCGATGATGGTCACATCCTTGCCGCCCTTGAGTTCGATCCCCTTGCCGAGTTCAAACTTGTAAGTCGCCGGATCATTGAAAATCGGGGTAGCGAGACGGCCAAAACGCAGGTAAACCGGGCCGTCAATTTCGCAGGCAGCCGCTACGGCAGCCTTTGCTTCGGTGTCGTCAGCGGGATTGATGATCGTCATTCCCGGGATGGTGCGCATCAACGCGATATCTTCATTGCACTGGTGGGTCGCGCCGTCTTCGCCGACCGAAATACCGGCATGGGTCGCACCGATTTTGACGTTGAGATGCGGATAACCGATCGAGTTGCGCACGATCTCAAAGGCGCGGCCGGCGGCGAACATTGCAAAAGTGCTGGCAAACGGGATTTTCCCAGTTGCAGCCATACCGGCGGCAATCCCCATCATATTCGCCTCCGCAATTCCACAGTCGAAGAAGCGCTCCGGGCACTTTTTCCAGAAAACCTGGGTCTGGGTTGCACGGGCAAGATCTGCGTCGAGCACGACAAGATTTTCATATTTATCGGCCAGCTCTGCCAACGCCTCACCGTAGCTCTGTCTGGTCGCTTTTTTTACTACTTCGCTCATTCAAAAGCCCTCCATTATTCGGTATGATTTTTTAAAATTCACTTCACCCCGGCAGCTAAAGCTCGGAGTAAAACAGAACGTCATTCAGCTTACAGTGCGGCGTAAGCGGCTTTCAGCTCAGACATCGCCTGCTCATACTGCTCCGCATTCGGGGCGCTTCCATGCCAAGCGGCATTGTTCTCCATAAAGGAAACGCCCTTGCCCTTGACGCTTTTCTGGATGATGACGACCGGTTTGCCCTTAACGGTTTTCGCCTCTTCAAAAGCAGCCTCGATCTTGTCAAAATCATGCGCATCATCCAGATTGATCACATGCCAGTTGAAGGCTTTAAACTTTTCATCGATCGGATAAGGGGAGTTGACGTCGTCGATTTTGCCATCAATCTGAAGGCCATTGTTGTCAACCACCGCGATCAGGTTGTCCAGCTTGCGGAAACCGGCAAACATAGCAGCTTCCCAAACCTGGCCTTCCTGGATTTCACCGTCGCCGAGGATGGTAAATACCCGGTAAGCCTCACCGGAAACCTTTGCAGAAAGGGCCATGCCGCAGGCTACGGAAATCCCCTGGCCCAGAGAACCGCTGCTCATATCAACGCCCGGGATGGTTTTCATATCCGGATGTCCCTGGAGCATCCTGCCGACCTGACGCAGGCCCTTAAGCTCGTCTTCCGGGAAGTAGCCCTTTTGCGCGAGGACAGAGTAAAGCCCCGGCGCAGTATGTCCTTTGGAAAGCACCAGACGGTCCCTTTCCGGGCATTTCGGATTTTTCGGGTCTACCTTCATCTCTTTAAAATAAAGGTAGGTGAGAAGGTCGGAAATCGAAAGCGATCCGCCCGGATGCCCCGATTTTGCATTGAAAACTGCTTCAATAACGCCCATTCTCACTTTGTAGGCAGTTTTCATCAGCTCTTTTTTTGTCGCCAAATCCATAATAAAACCTCCAAAAAATATATTTTTGCATGGCAAATGACTTATATTTCAACCGAGCGTTGCCGCTCTAAAATTGACGTCTCCATCAAAACGCGGATCAACTCCGCTAAAGCGTGATGATCGTTGTCGCAGACCACGAGCTGGGCGATCTGTTTGAGCTCCTGCGGGGCGTTCGCCACCGTGACGCCGATTCCCGCATTTTGGATCATTTCATAATCATTGAAGTAGTCCCCAATTGCCACCGTCTTTTCAACCGGAATCCCGGTCAGCTCGGCGAGGTGGAGAAGCGCTCCCCCCTTTGAGCTTCCCTGGGGCAGCATCTCGAAATAATGGGTAAAGGAGCGGACAAAGCAGACGTCGTCGTACCCCTTTGAAAGCATATACGCCTCGAATTCATCCATCTGCGAAGGATCCAACGCAAACAACACCTTAAACCATCCGTCCGGCACGTCGTCAAATCCACAGGAAAGGTAGGAAAGGCGCTCGGTATCCAGATGCTTTTTGACGATCGGATTACTGCGCACCACATAAATTTGATCGTCAAGCAGGATTTCGATCCCGATCTCCGGGAATTTTTTATAGACGTCCTTTGTATAATCGACCGCCCTACTGCCCAAAACAGAATGCCAGACGATCTCCCGTTTGCCGTAATCATAGATCGCCCCGCCGTTATACAAGATCACCGGCGTATCGATCTGAAGCAGGTGGATATAGTGTTCCAGCGAGGGAATCGAGCGCCCGGTGGCGATGGAAAAACGCCCGCCCGCCTCTTGAAAGGCCCGGATCGCCTCAATATTCTCCTCCGAAATCCGTTTATCGGTCGTCAGCATGGTGCCATCCATGTCGGTTACAAGCAGCAGACCACTGACAGAATTTTGCATGAGCTCTCTCGCTTTCTATCCTTTGAGTTTTTTGATAAACCGGACAAAATACTCCGGCAAGGCGCTTTCAAAAGTCATCCGTTCCCCGGTTAAGGGATGGGTAAAACCAATCCTGCCCGCGTGCAGACACTGCCCGTCCAGCTCCGAGATGATCTTCTTCGGGCCGTAAACCGGATCGCCCGCAACCGGGTGCCCAATATAGGCCATGTGGACACGAATCTGGTGGGTTCGCCCTGTCTCCAGCTTGACGCGCAGCCGGGTAAATCCCGTAAAGCGCTCTACCACCTCAAAATGTGTCATCGCTTCTCTGGAATGGGAAGGGGTAACCGCCATCTTTTTGCGGTCGGCCGGATGCCGCCCGATCGGCGCGTTTACCGTTCCCTCATCCTCCTTGAATCCGCCGTAGACAACCGTCTCATAAATGCGGTCAAAGGAGTGTGCCTGAATCTGTTCTGCAAGGCCGAGATGTGCCTGATCGCTCTTGGCAACCATCAAAAGGCCGCTGGTGTCTTTATCGATCCGGTGGACAATCCCCGGGCGGAGAACCCCATTGATCCCGGAAAGCCTCCCTTTGCAGTGAAAGAGAAGGGCGTTGACCAAGGTTCCAGAGGGGTTTCCGGGCGCCGGATGAACCACCATCCCCTTCGGCTTGTTGACCACTAAAAGGTCGCTGTCTTCATAAACGATATCCAGCGGAATATCCTCCGGCAGAACATCCAGCTCCTTCGGCGCAGGAACCTCCAGATGAACCACATCGCCGGCGGACAACTTGAAATTTTTAGAAACAGCCTTTCCGTTGACCTCAGCGTGCCCCTCTTCCACTATTTTTTGCAGGAAAGAGCGCGAATGCCCGGGAAGCATTTCCTGAAGGAAGCGGTCAAGCCGCGTCCCCTCATGCTCTCCGCCGGCCAAAAAATCAAAGCGTTCATCACCCGGCATCGCTTGTTCTTTTCTCCTTCCGGCGGAATAAATCCGACTGGTCAAAAAAGAGCAGATAAACGAGCAGGCTGATCACACCCAAAACCACCAGACAATCGGCAAAATTGAAGATGGCGAAGTTGACAAACTTAAACTCGATATAGTCAATCACTGAACCGCCCCGGAAAATGCGGTCGATCAGATTGCCAGCCCCGCCCGCCAAAATCACTGCGACATGCCAGACGATGACGGGATTTTTCAGCTTCCTGAAGACCAGCAGGCAGAGCATCAGCAGCACGGCAAGCCCTGTCAATCCAATCAGCATCCAGCGCTGCCCCTCAAAGAAGCTGAAGGCCGCGCCCGTATTTTCCACATAGGTAAAGCTGACAATGCCCGGAATGAACGGAACCGACTCGTACAGCTCAAGATTTGACTGAACGATCATCTTCAAAAGCTGGTCGATTCCAATCAAAAGTGCAGAGACAACCAAAGCAATATAAGAAATGGGAATCAACTCCAAACGGTTTATTTTCCGGTTACGACCCCGGCACAGCGCTCGCACAGAGTCGGATGCTCCGCACAGCTTCCGACTGTTGTACTGTATTCCCAGCAGCGCTCACATTTTTCTCCATCTGCTTTTACAACGGTAATCGAAAGGCCGTCGAGCTCGGCCGCTACTTCCCCAGTTCCTTCCGCAAGCTCCACCTGCGAAACAATAAAGGCATCCTCCAGCTCGTCTTTTACCACGTCGAGGAAAGCGTAAAGCTCACCCGTACAGAAAAGCTTAACCTTTGCTTCAAGAGATTTCCCTATCACCTTTTCGTTCCGCTTGAGCTCAAGCGCTTTATTGACCTCGTCCCGAATCTGATGGATCCGATCCCATTTGGCGACAAAGCCTTCGTCCGTCGGGAGTTCAATCGCTTTCGGCATGTCGTTGAAGAGCACCGATTCTGTGTCATCCGAGGACAGATGCGGCATCGCCTCCCAAATTTCCTCTGATGTAAAGGCGAGGATCGGCGCAACCAAACGGGTCAGTGCGCTCAGGATCAGATAAATCGCCGACTGGGCGCTGCGGCGCTGCGGGCTGTCTGCCCTCTCACAGTACAGCCGGTCCTTGATGATATCGAGGTAGAAGTTTGACATATCCAGCACACAGAAATTGTGGATCGCATGATAAACCACATGGAAGTCAAAGCTGTTATAACCTGCCTCCACCTTTGAGATCAGCTCATTGAGGGTATGGAGCGCCCAAAGGTCGAGCTCCGGCATCTTTTCAGCCGGCACCAGATCGGCATTCGGGTCAAAATCAGCGAGATTGCTCAAAATATAACGGGCTGTGTTGCGAATTTTACGATACCCCTCCGAAAGCTGCTTCATGATATCGGGAGAGATGCGGATATCCGCATGGTAGTCGGACGAAGCGACCCAGAGGCGAAGGATATCGGCCCCGTACTGCTTTACGATTTCAGCCGGTTCCACACCGTTGCCCAGCGACTTGGACATCTTTCTGCCTTCCCCATCCACTACCCAGCCATGGGTACAGACATTTTTATAAGGCGCGACGCCTTTGAACGCGACACTGGTGAGAAGCGACGACTGGAACCAGCCGCGGTATTGGTCGGCCCCTTCCAGATACAGATCGGCCGGGAAAGAAAGCTCTTCCCGTTCGTCGATAACCGCCGCGTGGGAGACACCGCTGTCAAACCAAACGTCCATAATGTCGGTTTCTTTGGTAAATTCATGACAGCCGCAGCCGCACACGACATCCTTTGGCAGGAATTCGGACGGTTCCTTTATATACCACGCGTCGGAGCCCTCTGCCCGGAACAGATCCGAAATTGCACGGATGGTCTGGTCGTTTACCAACGGTTTTCCGCAGTCTTTACAGTAAAGGATCGGGATCGGGACGCCCCAGGTGCGCTGACGGGAGATGCACCAGTCGCTCCGGTCACGAACCATCCCTTTGATCCGGTCCTCGCCCCATTCGGGGATCCAGTTGACCGTTTCGATCGCTTTGACCGCATCTTCTTTAAACTCATCGACTGAACAGAACCACTGCTCTGTCGCACGGAAAAGGATCGGCTTTTTGCAGCGCCAGCAATGGGGGTACTGGTGGACAATTTTCACAAGAGCAAACAGATGACCGGTTTCCTCCAGCTTTTTTGCAATCGCCTTATTGGCGTCATCGGTCAAAAGGCCCGAAAACTCCCCGGCAAGCTCAGTCAGCCGCCCTTCGGAATCCACAGGGACAATCACCGGGATGTCTTTGTAATTCTGGCAAACCTCAAAGTCCTCGACGCCGTGCCCCGGCGCCGTGTGGACGCAGCCGGTGCCGCTTTCGAGCGTGACATGGTCGCCGACAATGACCAGTGGCTCACGATCCAGAAACGGATGTGCAGTTTTCATATACTCCAGCTCGCTTCCGAGGAAGGAACCGATTGTCTCGTATTCCGTGACCTTCGCATCTTTCATGGCCGAATCGACGAGGTCTTTGGCCATAACCAGATACTCATCCCCGGTTTTGACAAGGGTATATTCATAATTGGGCCCAAGGCAGATCGCCACATTCCCCGGGAGCGTCCAGGTTGTCGTCGTCCAGATGACAAACGAAACCTTCTGAGGATCGATCCCCATTTTTGAAAAAACACCTTTGTCGTCGGCGACATTGAATTTCACATAGATCGAATAACACGGATCGTCTTCATATTCGATTTCAGCCTCAGCCAACGCCGTACCGCACTCGGTACACCAATAAACCGGCTTCAAGCCCTTGTAGATATAGCCCTTCTTTGCCATCTCGCCGAAAACTTCGATCTGTTTGGCTTCAAAGGAAGGCTTCAGCGTTTTATAAGGGTCTTCAAAATCGCCGATTACCCCCAGACGCTTGAACTGTCCCGTCATTGTATCGATAAAGGACTCAGCAAACTCCCGGCAGAGCTTTCTGAGCTCCACCGGCGAGATCGTCGCAGGATTAACCCCGTCCTTTTTCAGCGCTTTGAGTTCAATCGGAAGTCCGTGGGTATCCCAGCCCGGAATATAGGGAGCCTGAAAACCGGACATGTTTTTATGGCGGATGATGATGTCTTTCAGCACCTTGTTCAGCGCGGTTCCCATATGGATATTCCCGTTCGCGTAAGGCGGGCCGTCATGAAGGGTGTAATTCGGCTTCCCTTCATTTTTCTTCATCAGTTTTTTATAAACTCCGCGCTGCTCGAAATCTTTGAGCATCTCCGGTTCCCGCTGCGGCAGTCCTGCACGCATCGGGAAATCCGTTTTGGTCAAATTCAAGGTTTTGTTGTAATCCTGGGCCATTTGTTTCTCTCCTTGCTCCTTCTGATATCAACCACAGATGACAGGGGGTTGCCCCTCGACCAATCTGATTTTTAAACACATCCGTATCAAATCTACTTTTTTGCATTGCGCCCAAACCGCAGCTCGCCAAATTTGGACTCCAGACTGCTTTTCTGGCTTTCACTGCCTCCCAAGGGCCCACCGAATCTCTCGGAAAAAGAGGTCTGGATCGAAACAGATTCCTCGCTCGATTCTTGAACAGCCTCTGCCGGCACTTCTGCAGCCCGGCTTTCAGACGACGGTTCGGCTGCCGGCGTTTCCGAAACCGCCGGTTCCTCCTCAGGCGTGCTATTGGTGAGCTTGGAAGAAATACTCTCCACTGCCTCGGAATCCTTTTCCTTGATTTCGGGAATCGAGGTGATGGTGTCGAGATGCGACTTATAAAGGGCCAACAGCTTCGATTTGAAATTCGACACCTCCCGCTGGGTCAGCAGAAGGGTGTGCTGCTCCCTTTCAATGTCTTTTTTCATGGAAGCCAGCGTCTTTTTCGAATTTTCTGTCGCTTCGCGGAGAAGGGCGTCCCCTTTTTCCTGCGCTTCGTTTACGATTTGCTCAGCTTTCTCCCGTGCCTCTTTCAGCATATTGTTTCCAAGACGCTGGGCACCGATCAGCGCCTCTCTCATGCTGTTTTCATCCTGGCGGTACTCTTCCACCTTTGCCGCCAGAATTTCCAGTTTATTTTGAAGCTCCGCGTTCTGAGCGGTGAGATCACCAAGCGTCTTGGCAACCTGATCCAGATATGCGTCTACTTCATCCACTTTATAGCCAAACGCAGACTTGTCGAATTTCTGCTCGGAAACATCTTTTGCATTCATGGAAAATCCCCCTATAGATACTGCTTGACCGCGATAAACAGCCGTCCCTTTTTCGTCTGCCGAATTTCGTCTGCCAAAATAAACTTCCCACAGCCCCTAACCGAAAAAACATCTTCCGGTTTCACAGTGGAACTGGCCGATTCAACCACGCTGTAGTTGAGCATTACCAAACCTGCACGGATCCGCTCTACCGCCTTTTCCCGGCTGACACCTGCCGCCAGGGATACGACCGCGTCGAGCCGAAGAGACGCAACGGTTCCTGTTATTTCCTTAAAAGAGGGAGTAAAAGCAATCTCTTTCAGGTTATACGGTTTTGCCGTCACCCCTACCCGGCCGATTTTTTTCAAATTATCAGTAAAATAGTCAAACTGTTTTTCATAAAGACAAACAACAGTTTGACCTTCGCCTACCAAAATATCGCCAATCACTTCCCTTTTCACCCCAAGGGCCATAAAGGAACCTAAAAAATCGCGATGCGACAATCCTTCTTCCTTCCGGTAAGACAATCCCAGCCCAACAATCGGGTACGAGGACAGCTCCGGTTCCATATAAGACGGAAAGACGCCCAACATCCGCCGCTGCGCGCCTTCATATCCGCCAAAAAACAAATAGTTGGAACAACGGTGCTTTCGAAGCTGCTGCTCAGCGAGATAAACTTGGCGCTCATCCAAAAACATTGTATATTTTGGATACATTTTCTGTTCCGCCTGTCCGGCGATATCCAAAATTCTAGCTGTAAAAAGCTCGTCTTCCTTCGAAAGAACCATTAAAAATACAACCCGTTGCTTTCAAGCTCTCCCAACAGATCGCCCATGATGTCCACATTATACGGCGTGATGATAAAGGTGCTGTTGGCAACCCGCTTGATCTGGCCGTTATTCGCATAAGCAACACCGCTCAAAAAGTCAACCAAACGCCTCGCGGTATCTTTATTGGTGGATTCCAGGTTCAGCACGACGGTGCGTTTCTCATTCAAATGATCTGCCACCGAACTCGCGTCTTCAAAATGCTCCGGCTTTACCAGAACCACCTGAAGCTGTGTCGTCGCATGGATGTTGACTACACGGTTGCTCTTATTTGCAGAACTCCTCGCACTGTCGCTCGGATGATTATAATCAAATGCCTCAGAAGAACGGGAATGCTCCTTGCTGATAATTTCCTCCTGCTGCTCTTCCTCTTCATAATCGTCGTCGTCCATTACAAAAATCCCTCTGAATCTTTCAGCTAAACTCATCTTTTTTCCTCCTTGCGGATTCAGCGCCTTTCACCGAAAAGCCCTCGTCCGATTCGAATTATATTACTTCCAAACTGAATCGCCTCCGGATAGTCGGACGACATCCCCATTGACAAAACACTCATGTTCCTATTATCTAACTTTTTACCCTGTATGTCAATAAGCAACTTTTGCGCCTGCTCAAAATAACGCGCCCCCGACCCTGCCGGCGGGATTGTCATCAGCCCTCTGAGCTTCAAATGCTCAAACCCCGCGATTTCATCAATCAATTCATCAAGCTGCTCGGGAAGGGCACCGCCTTTGGAACCCTCTTTGGCAAGGTTGACCTCGACCAGAACCTCCATTGTC
>JAAWBP010000052.1 GCA_022792755.1 Oscillospiraceae bacterium
CATCAGGTTCTTTTTATTGTGGAGCCGCCCCGCTGTGTCGCAGATGATGACATCACTTCCGCGCGCCTTTCCCGCCGCGAGGGCATCAAAAACCACCGCCGCCGGGTCCGCGCCCTCGCTGTGTTTGATGAGTTCTGCACCCGCCCGCTCCGACCAAATTTCGAGCTGGTCGATCGCCGCGGCCCGAAAGGTATCGGCGGCGCCAAGCAGAACCTTTTTCCCCTGCGACTTGAGCAGTGCAGCCAACTTGCCGATCGTCGTCGTTTTTCCGACGCCGTTGACCCCGATTACCAATATAACGGAGGGCTTTGTAGAAATACGCAGCTCCTCGCCGCCCGCCAGCATCCCGGAAACGATCTCTTTTAGCATTCCTTTGATCTTTGAAGGATCTGTCACACGCTGGCTTTTCACCTCTTCCCGCAGTAAATCGCAGATTTTACTTGAGGTCTGAACGCCGACATCCGACATAATCAGAATCTCTTCAAGCTCGTCGAAAAGGTCGTCGTCTATCTTGGTAAACGCTCCAAGCATATCCTCAACCGCGTTCATCATCGAGGATTTGGTTTTTTGAAGCCCCATTTTTATTTTAGAGAAAAGTCCCATCCGGCTGATACCCCCATTCGTAAATATGTATGATGCTATTTTGCCAGCTTTCCCATCCGCTCTTCCACCTCATTCACATTCAGCTCCAGCAGCTTTGAAACCCCTTCTTGCTGCATGGTGACGCCGTACAGTACATCGGCCTCCTCCATGGTGCCGCGCCGGTGGGTAATCAGGATAAACTGGGTGTTATCACTGTAGGAGCGCAGATACCGGGCATATTTCGAGACGTTGACGTCGTCGAGCGCCGCTTCGATCTCGTCCAGAATGCAGAAGGGCGCCGGCCGGACCTTAAGAATGGCAAAATAAATTGCGATTGCCACAAACGCCTGCTCTCCGCCGGAGAGTGCCGCGAGGTTTTTGATTACCTTTCCAGGCGGCTGCACATTGATCTCGATTCCGGTTTCCAGAATGTCTTCCGGATCGGTCAGGATCAGCTCCCCTTTCCCGCCGCCGAAAAGGTCGGAGAAAATCTGGGAAAAATTGCGGTTGATCTTTTCAAAGCTTTCGGAGAAAAGCTCCTTCATATTCTCTGTCAGCTCACCGATCAGACGGGTGAGTTCTTCACGGGAGCGCTCCACATCCTCGATCTGCCCGGTCAGATATTCATACCGTTCCCTGACCTCTTGATACTCTTCTACAGCCGCAAGATTGACGCTCCCCAGACCCTTGATCCTAGACTTTACCAGCCCGAGTTCCCGCTGGAGCTCATTGTAATCGCTCACCGGCTTCGCAAGGGTTTCAGCCTGGGAACGGGTCATCTCGTACTCGCTCCACATTTGGTTGATGATCCCGTCGTATTCCTTTTGTGTGGCAAGTTTCTGCTCCTCCAAATGAGCTGTTTCGCGGACAAGATCCTCCCGACGTGCGCTGTAATGGCGCTGATCTTCCCGCACCCGGGTTGTCTGCGCTTCGTACTGCTCCCTTTGAGCGAGCGCCTCGGCGGCCTTTTGCCCAAGGGCTTCGATTTCCCCTCTGCGCCGCTCTGCCTCCTCTTCCAGATCCGCTATCTGTTTTGTCAGGTCTTGATTGGCCTTCTGCAAAGCCTCTGCCTGAGAGGAAAGGCTCTTAGCTGTTTCGGCAGCGTCGGATTTCCGCGCTTCCAGGGTCAGGATAAACTCCCGCATCGACTCGATTTCTTTTTCGAGCTCAACCTTTTGAATCCGGACCGACGATATTTCCCCGGAAATACTGTTAAACTGTTCCAACAGCTCTGCGTTACTTCCTTCCAGTTCGGAAAGCGCCGCCGCCTTTTCCGCGTTAGATAGTTCCAGTGCTTCCAGACGGCGTGCACAGTCCTTCAAATCCAAGGCTGCGGCATCGGCCTGGACCTCAGCTGCCTTGATCCGTTCCCGCAGCGCATCGGCCTGTCCTTGATGCTCTGCCAGGAGATGTTCCAAGCGCTTGCACTCGCTTTCCAAGCGAATCCGGTCTTCTGAGGAAGTTTGGAGTTCGCTTTGGAGCGCCTGCACCTGCGCACCCAGCTCAGCCGTCTCGGATGACAGGGCGTTTTTACGCTCCAAAAGGCTTTCCCGTTCTTTTCCAAGTGCCTGCCTCTCCTGTTCCAGCTGTGCAATGTCGTTTTTCCGGCTCAAAATCCCCTGGCTTCTGGCCGTAAATCCGCCGCTGATCGAGCCGCCGGCATTGACGACCTGGCCGTCCAGCGTCACGATCCGGAACCGGTAGCGATGCTTTTTGGCGATTGCCACCGCAGCGTCGATATCCTCTGCGATGACCACCCGCCCCAGCAGCCACTGTACGATTCCATCATAAGTCGGCAGAAATTCCACGAGCTCGGATGCAAGTGCCACATAACCATCTTCGTCGGGAAGGTTCGGTTCGTTCAGCCGATTCCCCTTCACCGAAGTGAGCGGAAGAAAGGTGGCCCGTCCCGCCCTCTGCTCTTTCAAAAGCCGGATCGCCGCTTTAGCGGATTCCTCCTGCTCGACGACAATATTTTGCAGCGCTCCACCCAAAGCGGTTTCGATCGCTACAGAATAGCGGCTTTTTACTGAGATCAGCTGCGCGACGGAACCGCGAATCCCCCGCAGGCGGCCGGATTCCCCGGCGCGCAGTACTGCCTTGACACTGCCGGAAAAGCCCTCCATATTCTGCTCCAAATCACGCAGCAGGCGAATTCTCTGGCCTTTTTCCTGTATTTTCGATTCAAGGGCGGACAGCTCATTTTCCGCTTTTTCCAACTTCTCCCGCCGTGTGTCCAACTTTATCCGATAACCCTTGAGAGCGTTCTCCAGGGAGAGAATCCTTTCCAAACGGCTGTTGAATTCTTTTTGGTATTGCCGATGCTCCTCCTGGGCTTTTTTTAAGCTGTCTTCGCGGCCGGCGAGCAGCTCCCGATCTGATGAAAGGGCCTCTTCCAGCTCAGCCGTCCGACGGGTTCCAACCTCTGTCTTCAAAGCGAGTTCCGTTTTTTGAAGCACAATTTCACTGAGCTCACGCTTTAATTCTTCGGATTTTGTATGAAAGGAAGTAGTTTGCTCTGAAGCGGCGGCCAAGTCTTTTTTCAAGCCACCAGCCTTTTGATCCAGTTCGGCAATCCGATCCCGCCGCTCCCCGACCGCCTGGTTTCTCTGGGCGATCTCGTCGAGCACCGCCTGATCGGACTTCTCCAGTGTACGGAGTTCCTCCTCGAGCCGGGCAATATTGTCCAGGTTGTGCGAAATATCGTTTTTGATAACGGCAATTTTGGAGGAAACCTCCGCGTTTTCACGTTCTTTGGCCTGTCCCTCGCTTCGATACTGCTCCGACTGCGCCATGCATCTTTGCATGATGCTGTAAATTTCCTGTATCCGCTCTTCCGCATCCTCGATCATGCGGCTGATTTCCTCGTTTTCACCGCCTGCAACCGTCAGCTTGTCATCCTGCGAACGGAGCCGGGCTGTCAGTGCCTCGAGGGTGTGCACCCAATAGGACAGCTCCAGCTCCTTTTTCTGCGCTGCATACTCCAGATACTGCTTTGCCTTTTCCGACTGAGCTTTCAGCGGCCCGATCCGCCCCTCCAGCTCTTTGACGATATCGAACAGGCGGAGGAGGTTTTCTTCCGCCATTTTTAAACGGCGCTCCGATTCCTCCTTGCGATAGCGGAATTTGGAAATCCCTGCGGCCTCTTCAAATATCTCCCGCCGCTCCGCGCTTTTTGCACCGACGATTTCAGCGATCCGTCCCTGTCCTACTATGGAATACCCATCCCTGCCGAGCCCGGTGTCCATCAAAAGCTCATTGATGTCCTTTAACCGGACGTGAGCTCCATTGAGCAGGTACTCGCTCTCAGTAGAACGGTAATACTTTCTGGTGATGGTAACCGTATCTCCCTCCACCGGCAGAAAACCGGATGAGTTGTCGATCGTCAGGGAAACCTCTGCGAAGCCCTGCGGCTTCCGCAGCTGTGTTCCGCCGAAAATGACATCCTCCATCTTTGCTCCGCGGAGGGTTTTGGTGGACTGCTCACCCAGCACCCAGCGAACCGCGTCGCTGATATTGCTTTTCCCGCTTCCGTTCGGCCCCACGACGGCAGTGATTCCTGTTCCAAATTCCAGTTTTGTCCGATCGGGAAAAGATTTGAAGCCATGCAGCTCCAGCGATTTTAAAAACAAACGGTATCCC
>JAAWBP010000053.1 GCA_022792755.1 Oscillospiraceae bacterium
GGGTAAAGGTATCTCGCGGGTTGCCAACGCTATTGCTGGCACTGCCTGCGGATCGCGTATTGTTCAGCCGGGGACACCCGGCGCGCCTCGCGGGTTACCAACATTGTTATTTACACTACCTATGAATCGCGTTTGGCCGGTCTGGCCACAGACCGCCGTTTGTTGTAAAAGAACATGGCGGCCGAGATGCCGCAGATGAGGAAATACCCCAAAAAGCTCCAGCCGTCGGGAACCTGGCCGAAGAGGAAGAAGCCCAGCAGGGCGGAAAATAAAACCTGGGTGTAGTCGAAGACCGAGATCTCCCGGGCGGGGGCGCAGGAGTAGGCCGCCGTCACGGTGAACTGTCCGCCCGCCGCCGCGAGCCCCGCTAGGAGGAGAAAGCAGAGCTGCTGCCAGGTCATCGGATGGAAGTCGAAGAGGAGGAAGGGCAGGGTCGCAAGGCAGGAAAAGGCGGAAAAGAAAAAGACGATGAACGGCCCGCGCTCCCCCCGATTGCTCAGGTACCGCACCGTGGTGTAGGCGAGCCCCGCACTCAGCCCGCCCAGCAGGCCGACGAGGGCGGGAAGGCTGTCGGCAAAGGCGGAGGCCGAGGGCTTGATGATGAACAGGCTTCCGCCAAAAGCGGCGATAACGGCTAAGACCTGGAAGAGGCTGAGCTTCTCCTTCAGGAAGAAAAAGGATGCAATGACGGCGAAAAAGGGCGCCAGCTTGCCGAGCATGGTCGCGTCCGAGAGGAGCATGTGGTCCACCGCATAGTAGTTTCCCAGGATGCCGATCGTCCCAAAAATGGAGCGGAGAAGCAGAAATTTCAGGTTCCCGCGGTCAAAGTGGAATTTTTGTTCGGATTTTAACAAGATGACCAGTGCAAAAACCACCGCCACCAGGTTGCGGAAAAAGCTCTTCTGAACCGACGGCAGATCGCCGGAAAGCCGGACGAAGGCGTTCATCAGCGCAAAAAAGAAGGCGGACAGGATGATGAAGATAATTCCTTTTGTTTTTGTGTTCATAGCAGCTTCCTTGTTGTAGTGTTATCCTTCGCCCGCAGACGCAATCGAAGATTGCCGACGGGCGCCCGGAAAATCTTGCCGCCCCCCGATGGCCGCAGGAAAAACTCCACGGCATAAGCCGAAGCCTTGTCAATACAAACTTCCGGATGCCTGAGAGGGCATTATAAGCGCACGTTGTGCTTTTTTGTGTTATACTATAAGAAAGGGAAAAAGCCCGCACCGGTTCCGGCGCGGGCAGAGTTCTTACACGTAGACGATGACGCCCTTGTTCTCACGGTCTTTTGCCGGTGCGGTCACAGCGTAGCCGAGGGCCGCACATCCGCAGACCTGGTGGTTCTCCGGAACGCTGAAGCCGTTCAGGACGGCCCGCACCTCCGGGTTGTCATAGGTGTCGGTCAGCTGGTTGATCCAAACCGAGTCGATCCCGAGCTCGTGCGCCGCCAGGAAGATATTCTCCAGCGCACAGGAGCAGTCGGCCATTGCGTGGGAGTAATCCACAGGGGCGGAGACGATGACCAGCACCGGCGCGTTGTAAAAGCGGTGATAGCCGGGATTCCCCAGCGCCGTGCCAACCGCCTTCTGGAGCTTGGTCAGCTTATCGGCGTCCTGGACGACAGTGAACTGCCAGTTTTGGGTGTTGTTGGCACTTGGGGCGTAAAGGCCCGCAGTCAAGATCTGCTCCAGGTCGTTTTTGGGAAGCGGCTTGTCTTGATAGGAGCGCACGCTCCGCCGTGTTTTGATGGTCTCCAATGTCTGGCTCATGGTAAAAACCTCCCTGATTTTGTAAAAATTTGCCCGGCGGGATCGCTTCTGCCGGTTGCCCGATCCTTTCTTTAGTGGGGCCGCTGCCCCGAAACAGATGCTGAAACGGTGAAGTGCCGGCCGGGGCGACAGATTCAGCATAGCACGATTTCCGCGGAATTGCAAGGGGCCGCGCCCGTGTCCGTGCCCGGACTGGGCAATCGCGGCGGGGAGCCCCCGCGGGCAAACGCGATTCGTAGGTAGAATAAGTAACAACATTGGTAACCCGCGAGATACCTTTACCCCATTTATTTTATTTCAAGTATCTCGCAGGACAAAAATCTAAAAATCGGTAAAACGTCAGAGTGCGAAATACCAGCAGGGGTACCCTGCCCCGCGCGGCGCGCCGGGTGTCCCCGGCGGGACAATTCGCGATCCACAGGCAGACAAAATAACAACGCTGGTAACCCGCGAGATTATATGTTTTGTACAACGCGTCTCGCAGGACTGAACCTTTTAATTGGTACAGCGCCGGTGTGCGGAATTGTCCCGCCCGGCCACAGGCCCGCGGCCGGCCGCGCAGATGGAGGAGGGAACAAAAGGATGATCGCTTTTTTAGCGCCCGCAAAGAATATGCAGCCGGGCGCCTTGCCGACGGGGATCCCCGGCCGTCCCCGGTTTTTGGAGCAGACGGGGGCGATCCTGGAGGCGGTAAAGGAGTACCAGCCCTGGCAGCTCGAACAGCTGCTGAAGCTCAGCCCGGAGCTCGCGTGGGAGGCTTTTGCAAGGCATCAGGATTTAAACCCCGAGCTGCCCGGCGTCCCGGCACTCCTCGCTTACAAAGGGCTCGCCTACCTCCATCTGAACCCGCAGGATTTCACAGCCGGGGATTTCGACTTTGCCGAGCGCAGCCTACGGATTGCGAGCGCGCTCTATGGGCTGCTCTCCCCAAAAGACGGGATTCATCCCTACCGGCTGGAGCTGCGCTGTAAGCTCACGGTGGAGGGGAAATCCCTCTACCGCTTTTGGGGGGATACCGTCTACCGCGCGGCCTTCCGTTCCGGCGATGCGGTGGTCAACCTCGCCTCCCGGGAATACGCCCAGCTGCTCCTCCCCTTTGTGAAGCCCGCGGATTCCTTCATCACCTGCGATTTCCTGACCCCTGTCCGTGGGAAGCTCAAAACCCTGCCGGCCCGCGCAAAGATAGCGCGGGGAGAGATGGCCCGCTTCATCGTCAAGAACCGGCTGGAGGATCCCGAAGAGTTAAAGCGGTTTTCCCGGGATGGCTACCGGTTTGCGGAGGGGCTCTCCAGCACGAGCCGGTTTGCTTTTATCCAGCACGGGGAGGGATGAGGATGTCGGTGACCTGGAACCTCTGGCATGGCTGCCACAAATTGAGCGTGGGGTGTGCGAACTGTTATGTTTACCGGATGGACGGGCGTCACGGGAAGGACAGCACCGTTGTCCGCAAGACGGGGAATTTCGACCTTCCGGTCAGGAAAAGGCGGGACGGAAGCTACCGGATCCCAGCGGGGGAAGTGGTCTACACCTGCTTTACCTCCGATTTTCTGCTCGAGGATGCCGACTGCTGGCGGCCGGAGGCCTGGCGGATGATGAGGGAGCGGCGCGACCTGGAATTCCTCTTCATCACCAAGCGGATCGACCGGCTGGCGGATTGTCTGCCGGCGGACTGGGGGGACGGGTATGAAAACGTCCACATCTGCTGCACGGTGGAGAATCAGGAGCGGGCCGATTACCGCCTGCCGATCTTCCGGGCGCTGCCCGCCCGGAAGAAGAGCATCGTCTGTGAGCCCCTTCTGGAAGCGCTCGACCTGTCCCCCTACCTGGGGCCGTGGGTGCTCGAGATCATCGCGGGCGGGGAATCGGGGAGCGAAGCCCGCATCTGCCGCTACGAGTGGCTCCTCTCCCTGCGGGATCAGTGTGAGGCGTTCGGGGTGGCCTTCCGCTTCAAGCAGACCGGGGCCCGTTTTGTCAAGGACGGGCGGCTTTACCGGATCGAGCGGCGGTACCAGCATTCCCAGGCGCGGCGTGCCGGGATCGATTACCTGCCCTACGGGGAACAGATCCTCCGGTAATGCCCGTGCCCGGGCGGGGCAATTTCGCACACCAAGGTTTTACTAGCTTTAAGGCAGCTATCCTGCGAGGTGCGTTTTTCGAAACATGTGCCGCGCGGACTTCCAACGCTATTGCTGGCACTGCCTGTGGATCGCGTATTGTTCAGCCGGGATCACCCGGCGCCGCATGGAGAACCCCCGGCGAGGGTTCTCCACCGAGAAACATCCCACCGGGATGTTTCTCGCCTCTCCTGCGCTTTGCGACGGAAAGGATTTCGCCCTCTGCGGAGGGCGAACCGGGGCGCTGCCCCAGTACCCCGGCCGAGTGACCTCGGCAGGACAATTCGGCGGGGAACCCCCGCTGGTATTCGCACCCGAACGCTTCATCAATTTTTAAGCGATCATCCTGCGAGGTGCATTTTACAAATTATAGAGCAATGTGCCGTGCGGGATATATACCTATAAGTTCGGTATTACTTAGGGATCGCGTCTGTCCCGCCGGGATCACCCGGCCTTGCGAGGTGTTTATGATAAAGCGAGTATGGCGCGCCTCGCGGGATATCAGTCCCGCTCTTAGCACGGCTTATGAATCGCGATTGTCCAGCCCGGTCACGGACTAGAGGCAGACGCAGCCCATCGCCTCGGCAACCAGGACAGCCTGGGCGATGTCGATCCTCGTTCCCTTCATCCGGATGGAGGAGAAATCGATCCCCGTGAGAAGGGCGCCCCGCAGGTCGGCCTGCCGGAGATCCGCCCCGGTCAGAACAGCGTGGCGGAGGTCGGTTTCCCGCAGGTCGGCTTTTTCGAGCCGGCAGTTTTGCAGGAAGGCGTTTTCGAATTTCATCCCCCGCAGGTTCCACCCGCGCAGGTCGCTGTCGTTGAAGATGGTGTAAGAGTAGTCGCCGCCCCGCAGCTCCAATGCGGTCAGGTCAGCCCCTGAGAAGACGCTGCCGGTGCACTTGCACTCCAGGAATTCGGCGGAAAAGAGGCTGGCGGCGTGGAAAATACAGTTGAGGAAAAGGCTGGCCCGGTGGATGGAGCCGTTGAGCCGGGCGAATGAGAAGTCGCATGTTTCGAAGGTGCAGCGGCTGGTCAGAAGGTTCGGCATCAGGCTGCCCTTGAAGCTGCATTGTTTAAACCGCACCGCATCGAGGGAAAGCTCGCTGAAATCGAAATCGGTGAAGGATTCTCCACTGTATTCCATCCCGTTTTGGATGAACTCCATCTTTTTTATCCCTCCTCAAAATATCCCCTCGATTGACAAGGGCCGGGTGGCCCCGGTGGCCAACACGCACCCAAACGGTTTATTGGTCTTTAAGTCGTTATCCTGCGAGGCGGCTCGCGGGATACAAATCTATAAGTCAATACAACTTGGGTATCGCGTTTGTCCAGCCGGGGTCACCCGGCGCGGAGTACCTCCGCTGGTATTTCGCATCCTAACGCTTTATCAGTTTTTGAGTGACCGTCCGCGAGGCGCATGAAACAGAATAACTACAACGTACCTCGCGGGTTACCAACGGTTATTACTTATTCTGCCTACGGATCGCGACTGCCTGCGGGGGCTCCCCGCCGCCCTATTTCAAAGCGTTTTCCAGAAGCGTTCGGTTCCGCCAGACCCAGTAGAGGCTCCGGCTCCGCCAGGCGAAGCCCCAAAGAGGGCCGCTGTCCTCAAAGGTGAGGCCGGGGTCGATCGCCTCGTGTGCCGTCTCGCAGATGATCACCTCGAGGATCTGCTCCGTCAGACGGGCCCGCCGCCTTTGCTCCAGGCCATAGCCTTCGCAGATCAGCCGCACCTGCCTCGCCCGTCCTTCCGGGGAGGGGAGATCGTAAAGCGCCTGGAGGTCGTCATCCACCAGCTGGGGGAAGAGCCAGCAAACCCGGGCCAGTTCAACCAGTGGGTCGAGCGGCCCGGAGTATTCCCAGTCCACCAGACAGCTCGGCTTCCCGCCTTCGGTCAGCAGGTTCCAGGGCGCGAGGTCGCCGTGGCACCAGATCCGCTCCCCGCCGCCGATCTCCCGCAGGTACCAGCTTTGAAAGCCGAGGGATCCCTCCGGCTCAAAATCCGCCGCCGCTTGGTGGAGCGCTGCCGTGAGGGCGCCGACCTCGAAGAGTGCATCGTCTGTCCACTTCTGAGGGTGGACCAGCTCCCCGCCGTCGTATTCGGTCAGCTCCCTCCCGTCCCGAATCCCGATGAACCGCTCCACCGGAAGGCCCTTTCCCTCCAGATGGCGCAGGAAAGCGGCGATGTTGGGCGACCAGGGATGCGCCGGCCGGCTGACGGTCCGCCCCTCCCGCACGACGCCCTTTGCCCCGGACAGGATGGATTTTTGTTCTTCGGGCATGGAACCCCCTCCTTTGATAATTCTCTCGGTCTGGTGGAGTGACTCCGCGTCCGTGCCTGGACTGGACAAACGCGGCGGGGAGGAGCCCCCGCGGGCAGTCGCAATCCACAGATGGAATAAGGCATAATGCCGGTAACCCGCGAGTCGCGTTGATTAGCAAATGTACCCCGCAGGACGATAACTTAAAGATCAGTAAAACATTTGGGTGCGTATTGGCCTGCTCGGCCCCGGGCGCGCCTTGCAGGATTGAAACCTTAAAAACTGGAAAATGGTTTGAGTGTGAAATACCGGCGGAGATACTCCGCCGAATTGCCCAGTCCGGGCACGGACGGTCACTTGGCCGCGTCGAGAAGTTCCAGCGGGCTTGCAATCGCCGCTTGATGCCGGTATCGGTTCAGGGTAGCGGGCGTAAAACCGAAGCCGTAGGTCACCGCGCAGAAATCCACCCCCGCCTGTTCGGCGCCCACCGCGTCAAATTTGCTGTCGCCGATCATCAGGACGCCGTCCGGCCCGGGGATCCCCGAAAGCGCCATCGCGAGCTCGATCACGTCCTTTTTGGTCCGTTTCTCCGCGTCGTCCGAACCGACGACCGCTGTGAAACAGTCTGCAATCCCGAGATGCTCGACCAGGCTGACCGCCTGGGCCTCCCGCTTGAGGGTGGCAACCATCAGGCGGCATCCCTTTGCCTTGAGGGTGCGCAGCAGGGTCTCCATCCCGTCGTAAAGGGTGCTGTTGAAAACCCCTTCCTTTTTGTAGTACTCCCGGAAGAGGAGGGTTGCCTCCATCGCCTTTGCCTCATCCATCCCGCAGATTTCGTGGAAAGAGAGGTGGAGGGGCGGCCCGATGAACCGCCGCAGTTCCTGTTCGGGGAGGGAAGGCGCCCCCATCTGGCGGAGCGTCCGCCGCACCCCCTCAAAGACGCCGGGGGAAGTATCCGCCAGCGTCCCGTCCATATCAAAAATAAAATCGCTGTATTTCATAAAACTCCTTTAAAATCGCCTTTGCCGGGTAATCCCGGGCGGCGAACCGCCGCCGGTAATTCGCACCCCAGCGTTTTCCTGGTCAAAAAGTCGGTGAACCTGCGAGGTACGGTGTTTTCGCTTTACTTCCGCGTGCTGCGCAGGTCTGTACTGTCTGTGGATTGCGTCTAATGCGGAGGAACTCCGCCGAAACCTTCGATTTCGCCAACGGGTCAGATTGTTACTGCCGAAGGCAACAAGGTTCTCTCAGGCATCCGAAGGACTGCAGGGCAAGACTTCGGCTCATGCCGTGAGATTATTATAACAAAGAACAAGGGAAAATACAATTTAAAAGCAGCTGCCAATCATTTAACCTGGATTGTATTTCTTGGCAAACGAAAACCGCCGATGCCGACACTCTACGGTGTTGACACCGGCGGTTTTTGATGGCTTACCAGTATACACAGGCCCCGGGCTTTTAAACCTTAGTTCAGCCGGAATTTGCGCACCAAATCGTTCATCAACGAAGACTGGTTCGATAATTCCTGAGAGGTGGCGGCACTTTGCTCCGAAGTGGCAGAGGTGTTTTGGACGACAGAAGAAATCTGGTCGATCCCTTCGGTGACCTGAGAAATAGAGACGGTCTGGCTTTCCACCGCCGTTACAACAGCGGTCATTTTAGCTGTTACGTTTTCAGCGATCGAACTGGTTTGATCCAGCGACTCTGTTACATTGTTCACCGCTTGGCTGCCTTCCATAACGGCGGCAATCGAACCCTCAATAAGCTCCTTTGTGGCTTTGGCCGCCTCGTCGGATTTAGAAGCCAGACTGCGAACCTCGTCGGAGACAACAGCGAATCCCTTGCCGGCACTGCCTGCCCGCGCAGCCTCCACGGCGGCATTTAGGGCGAGGATATTGGTCTGGAATGCGATATTTTCAATCGTATCGATGATCTTGCTGATTTCTGCAGAGGAGTTTGAAATTTTCTCCATGGCAGTGTTTAGTTCTTTGACGTGCGCTACGCTGACGCCCAGCTGTTCACCCGCCTGGTTTACAAAACGCCCCGCTTCCTCCGCGGCGGCAGCGGTCTGTCTGGCGTTCTCCGCAATGTTGGAAGCGGTAGCGGAAAGCTCCTGAACGGCGCTGGCCTGTTCTGTAGCACCCTGGCTCAGAGACTGCGCTCCATTGGACACCTGGGAGGCGCTGGTCGCCACCGTTTCGGCAGAGTGGCTGATTTGGAGGAGCGTGTCTTTCAGCGAATGATGGATTGATTTCATGGATTTTTCAATCGCAGTGAAATCCCCATAGTATGTAGAGGCGATGGCCTCGCAGAAGTCCCCCTGTGCCATCTTGCCCAGGTGGCGGGATACGTCTTGTACCACATCATTCAGGCGGAATACCGTCTCTTCAAGAGCTTTTGCAAGTTTAGCGGTCTCATCACGGGATTTTACGACGGGAGTAGGAGTCTGCAGGTCGCCGTCAGACAGTTTCTCCAACCGAGCGACACAAGCCCGGATAGGGCCGGAGATGGAGCGCCCCACTTTAACCGCGACGGGGAAGGTGGCAATCACGACCAAAACAACGACCAGGATTGTGAGCAGAAGGCTCTGATCCAGTGTGGACTTGAATTCCCGCTGGCTGGTTTCGATTGCAATGCTCCAGTTCTGATTGCCGCCGATGGGGGCAAAGCCCACAAACTTGTTGTCCCCATAAAAATTATAAGAGCCGAAACCGGTTTCCCTTTGGATCATACGCTGGTTTACCGCGGCTACGTCCGCCACGCTGGGATCTGTCTTAGCGGCTTCGATCATATTGGAGCCTTCCTCTACAATGGAGCTCTCCCGGTGGCCGATGACGTTCCCTTTGCCATCCAGTACATAAGCCACACCGTCTTCCCCCATTGCCAGGTTAACCACGATGTCCGACAAAAAGTCGGCGCTGATGCCGCCGTAAACCGCACCGTCAAAACGGCCGTCGACAATGATGGGAACCTCCAACAGAAAAATCATCTGCTGCCCGTCGTTCATAATGTCTGAAATATAGGGCTGCATGGTCTCTTTGCACTGCTTGAAATAATCTTCCTCGGCGTAACTGTAACCGGTGGAGGAGAAGCCGTTGGCATCCATCTTGCCGGTGTAAAGAAAGCCGTTGCGCTGCGCGATATCGTCCCGAACAGGGATCAGCTCTGAGGCGGTAGGGTCGGATTCCCGGAAAATATCGGATGCGGCAGCTTCCTGAAGCGCTGTCCAGTAGTGGTCCATCCGCCACTCGACCGCGTCCGCTGCCATCTGTGTAGCAGGCCCCACGGTCTTTGTCATGATACTGTCGATTCCGTTGGCATTCAAAAGGGCGGTAATGACTCCGATCAGCACTGAACCGATCAGCACCACTGACAGCATGCTGATTTGGATTTTTGACTTGATCGACTTCATATCATCTTCCTCTCATTCGTCTTGTTTTGGATAGGGAAACGGGTTTGGCACAGTAAGGGGATGATCAAAAACCGTTTTACCCTACGCTATCTTAGCATAAAAGCTCAAAATGTTCAATCCGTATTTTAAACTTTCAACAGAGCGGGTATGGTCCGGTTCCTGTCCTAACAAATTCCCAAGTTTTACTATTATTATGCACAGTGAAGGCCTCTATGCAAATTGCAGCCTTTCTAACCGGCGGCTGGTTAAGAATGGGCATCCCATTGTTCGATATGGCGGGTTCAGAGAAGATGATGAGGCCGAGGGAGGAAATGCCGCTCTTTCGATGAATTCCGTAAATATTTCGGAGGAATTCCCCCTCCTGTCAATAGACAAAACGTGAAAAAAGGAATATGATAATAAAAACAGGCAAAGACGGCACAAACCGACAACGCAGTAAAGAAGGAACGCAATCATGCTAACAAAAGCGCGGGGGAAACTCTCCGCACTGATCCAGAGAAATTTATCCGGCGAATGCTTCAGCTTCAAAAGCCTGACGGTGATCTTCCTCCCCCTTCTCGTTGACCAGGCGATGGTGGCCATCCTCAACATCATCAACTCCTCCATGGTCAGCTCTTCGGGGGCGGAGGCGGTCTCGGCCGTCAACATGGTGGATTCGGTCAACCTGTTTATGGTCAACTTCTTCATCGCCGTTGCGACAGGCGGCACGGTGGTGGTCGCGCAGTACATGGGGCGGTACGAACCGAAAAAGGCGGGGGAGGCTGCCGCGCAGGCGATCCTGTCGTGCACCCTCTGCGCGCTGACGATCGGCGTTTTGATCATCGTCTTTTCTGAACCGATCTTAAACCTCCTCTTCGGGCAGGCGGAGCCCAAGGTGATGGAAAACGCCCGCATTTATCTGACCGGATGCTGTATTTCCTACCCGGCCTTTGCGGTCTTTCAGGCGGTTTCGGGCGCCTTGCGCGGGATGGGGGACACCCGTTCGTCGATAATGCTCTCGATCGGGATGAACGTCCTCGTCGTCCTCTTCAACCTGGTCTTTATCAACGGGATGGGTTTAAGCGTCCTGGGCGTCACCTTCTCGCTCAACATCGCCCGGGCCGCCGCCGCGGTCGCCGCGGTGGTCTATCTGCTCCACACGAAACACGAATTGCAGATCAAGCCCAAGTATTTCCTGCGCTTCAGCAAATCGATGCAGAAAAGCATCATGCTCATCGGGCTTCCTTCGGCCAGCGAGCAGATGTTTTTCCACGGCGGGAAGATCATCACCCAGACCTTTATCGTCAGCCTGGGGACGATGAGTATGACCGCCTACGCGATCTCGATGTCGATGACAATCCTCTTCCAGGTGCCGGGGAACGCCCTGAACCTGACCATCATGACGGTGGTTGGGCAGTGCATGGGGGCGGGGAATGTCAAAGAGGCGAAGAAATTCATGCATTCGTTTATCATTGCCTCCCTGGTTTTGAGTACGCTGGTCGCGCTGGTGATGCTCCCCTTCACGCCGCTTCTCTACCAGATGTACTCCCCGCCGGACGGGATTGCCTACGAAACCTTTATGTGTCTGCTGATCTCGGTGGTCGGGGTGCCGATCCTCTGGTCGATGGCGTTCATCACCCCATCCGCCCTCCGTGCCGCCGGAGATGCGAAGTTCACCTCGGTCGCGGCCATGCTGAGCATGTGGATCGTCCGGGTCATGCTGGGTTACCTGCTGGGGATCGTCCTCGGTTATGGGATTATCGGGGTGGTTGCCGCCATGGTGCTCGAGTGGGGGGTGCGCGCGGTGATCTTCACCCTGCGTAAGCGGGGTACGAAGTGGTACCAGCACAAGGTCATTGATTAGGGGTACCGTGCCCTTTCAAACGACAGCTGGAATGCAGATCCTTGTATTTAGTTAGAGATCCCGCAGGAAAGGGATGGAGAAACAGGCGAATCTTGTCTTCCCAAGGGTGAAAACCCGCGTTTTTTTACCGTAAAAAAGAGGCTGTCCGCCGGCAAGCGGACAGCCTCTTTAAGTTATTTTCCCCTTTGAAAAAGGCAGGTATGTAAAGCTTTCAGCGCGCCGCCAGCGCGAGGTTCAGGGTTTCGATGAGGTTTTCACGCTCGATGGGCTTGTAGAGAAACGCCTTTGCCCCGATGGCGTCGGCTTCATGAAAGGTGTCATCGTAAGCAAGGGAAGAGATTATGACAATCCTCGCATCCGGATGTTCCTCTAAAATCGCTTGTGCTGTCTCCAGCCCGTCCAGCCCCGGCATGATGATGTCCATCGTCACAATATCCGGCTGGATTTCACCGTATTGGGCAATGGCATCTTCTCCGTTTTGGCAGTAGGCTGCCACTTCGAAATCCGACCCCTCCAGCAGGCTGCTGATCTGCAGCTCAGCCACCCGGGAGTCGTCCACAATCATGACCCGTTTTCCCATAAGGTTTAAGTCTCCTTTCCTTCAGTCGATACGCAGCTCCCTGCGGAATCCCCAAAGGGGATGTGATAGATCAGCTGCGCGCTTCGATTCTCGTCGCTTTCATAGATGAGAGCGAAATGCTCCCGATAGCCGTCCGGCAGGGCTTTTCCCCGGTAAAAGGTGGGGATGCCAAACCGGTAAGGAACCTTTGTCTCCTGGTACAGCCGGGAGACGATCCGCCCGCAAAGGACGTTGAAGTACTCCTTTGAAAAGTCTTCGATGTCCTGGGGTGTGACCGTCCCACCCCGCATCATCCCCTGCGTCAGCCGGGCAAAGAGGCCCGTTTCGGCGCAGAGGGATAAAATGGAGTGAAATCCCCGGGTAAAAGGGATCGACACTGTACAGAGCTCCCCGTCCGGCGGGGTACTTCCCATCCGCAGACGGATCCCGCTCTCCTGCTCCGTTACCTCCCGGGCAGTTTTGTCGAAGATCTCGGTCAGCAGCTCCTGTGTTACCACGGCATCCATCTTGAGTTCCCTCCATTCTAAAACGATGATTCGAGCAAGGAGCATCACTCTATTTTTAACTTATATAAAGACGATTTCCCCACTCAGCAGCTTGAAAGTGCACTGTTTGTATTCCTGCTTTAAACTCAGAGTTTCTTCCCCGATGGTGATCTCCGTCCCCGGGTAAGCGAGCCCGCATTCCAACCGCCTCCGGTCGTTTTCCCGGATGTCGTCCTTTGCCTCCGCCAGCACCATTTCGAGCTTTTCGAGCTTGAGACGCCCGGTCGAGAGCTTCATCCGCTCCTTGGCTAACCGGGCGGCCTTGGAAGAACTGTCCAAACGGTTCTCGGTCTTTTTCAGCTCATCCTCCAACTCTTTGAGCTGCTGGCGCAGAACCTCCCGTTCGAAGCTCGTACAAGGCAGCCCGCCTAAAAGGATGGAAGTCCGGCCCTCCGCGCGGGAGCCTACGACCTTCGCCTCAACCTTTCGGGCGGCTGAAATCTGTCCGCCGATGATGGTCCCCCGCCCGGAGCTGACCACGACGTCGCCGTCGCTGTAAACCTTGCAGTTGACAATGCAGTCGGTCTGCAAATTTTCTCTGGCGTAGACGGTTGCATTTTCCATATATTTTGAGAAGATGCTCCGATGTGCCCGGACAACCGTATCCTCGTCGCCCAGAATCCCTTTGACCACGACCAGGTCGCCGCCGGCTTCTACGATGCTGCCGGCTTCTACGACGCCGTCTACATGGATGTTCCCCATCGCCCGGACAGTGAAACCGCTGAGAACGTCGCCGTGGATGTGGACGTCCCCCAGAGAATTGATGTTTCCGGTGGAGAAATCGACGTTTCCAGAGATGTCGAGGGTGGGCTTTACCTGGAAACTGCGGCCGGTGAACTCTACACAGCCCGCCTGGGAAGCCACCAGCCGCAAGCCGTCCTCGGTGATTTCAGTGTTCCGCCCTTTCGGAAGGGCTGGAACCTTTCCGTCCTTGGCCGGGATTTCCTGATCCTGGACTGTCCGGCCCGGCTGGCCGATCGTGGGGGGGATCAAACGGCTGATTTCGTCCCCTTTTTCCACATTCTGCACGAGGTTGAGCGAGGCGTAATCCACCTGGTCGTATTCATCCGTCTCGACCGTCCGCTCAACGGTGCGGGGGAAGGCATCCACGACGCTTCCGTTGAGCCCGTCGACGGCGCGCCTGCCCTTAGCGGCGGGAAAGAGGTGGAAATACCGGTTTTCATCCTGTGGCAGCCGGTCTGCCAGCTCTTCATCCACACCGTAAACGACCGATTGCGCTTCCAAAGCCTGTCGGATCGAGGCGCTTGTCACCTCCTGGCCCTGTCCCACTGGGGGGAAAACCATCACCCAAGCGGCCAGCTTATCGGAGGAGAGAAAGACCCAGGGCAGGGCGTCGAGGTCCGGTGTCGGAACGTCCTTGACCTTCGGCACCGCCTTCGCCAGCCGCGAAATGGCGGCAGAGGTGGCGCCCTGGCGCAGCCGGTTCAGTTCGCGCCTAAACGAGTCTGGAGAAAGGATTCCCTGGTCGTCCAGGCGGAGCTGCGGCATGGACAGCCCGTCTATTTCCTGACTGCGCAGGTTATAAAGCCGGATGATCGGATGCTCCGCAGAAAGCTCCAGCAGAGTGGGATCGGAAGGCTCTTCCTTCAAAACCGGAGTTCCGTCTGCCGGGGGAGCTAAATCTGTCTGGGACAGTTCTTCCTGATCTGGTTTTTTCTCCGATTTGGAGCCAAACAACCAGGACGCAATGGTATCTTTAAACGACATGAAAAAGCACCTCCTTGTCATATTCTGCTGCTTTTATTATACGCGATATAATAGGGTGTTGACAAGAAGAAAAGAGCCTTTTCGGGAAAATAATTGCAATCCGGCTTTTTCCTTTTCCGAGGTTCACTGGAGTCCCCCCTTGGGAGAATCAAGCCCCGCTAAATAAAAAGCAGCGCAGTGGTCACTGCGCTGCTTTTGTCAGACAGCCTTAGGACGCTGCCCAGCAAAGATATCGAAACGCCGGCCTCCCGGCGAAGTATTTGGTCTGCCTCCGCCGCCGGTATTCCGGACGGCTGCGGCAGTATAGATCCCCCTGAGTCGGCAAGGGGAAAGAGTCCTCTTTTATTTCCTTTGCAAATGGAACATCTTTATCATAACCGTAAAATGTAAGAAAGATATCACATGTTTCCTAAAAAATGGGAAACAAATGATGAAGAGATTTTTAAGGCCGTCGGTTTGAGAGGGAAAGAGGATGGCATCTGCCCGTCAAAATAAAGCGGAGGGGGAAGGAAAATAAAAACGGGGCGGGCTGCCGGGCCCCGCCCCGTTTTCTGGTTTAAACCGGCTGTCCCGCCGCACAAAGCGTCTCTTCCGCCTTCGCCGCCCCGGCCTGTTTTACAATAAAATCGCAGAGGACGGCAGTCGAATCGGGGTGGGCGAACTCTTTTTGGTTTTCACTCATCCGCTCCGCCAGCCCTTCCTGCGTCAGCAGGTCGGAAACTGCTTGGGTGAGCGGGTAAATTTTGCTGACCGCGAGCGCCAGGCCGTAGCCCACCATAAAACTGCTGTTGCGGTCTTCCATCCCCGGGATGGCGTTGTCTAAGATCATTGGAACCCTTTTGGCCAGCCCTTCGGAAAGGGAGATACCGCCGGGCTTGGTGATCATGACGTCGGCCGCATCCATCATCAAGGGGATATTGTAGGAAAAGCCGTAGATATCGAACCGCTTCTGTGTTTCCAGCTTTTTCAGTTTTTCGCGCATCCGCAGGTTGCTCCCGCAGACGACCATCGCCTGGAAGTCGAACGGGAGGGAGTCGAGCTCAAGAAGGGTTTTGTCGATCCCGCCGTACCCCATGCTCCCGCCCATAATCAGGATCGTTTTCTTTTCCGGGTCGAGGCAGAGTAGCTCCCGCGCCTGCCGCTTTTCTGTCTTTTCACAGAATTTCGGGCTGATCGGGATCCCGAACGGGAGGAGCCTCTCTTTGGGCACCTGCTTGATTAAAAACTGCCCGGTCAGCCCCTTCGAGGCTGTGACGATGTAGTCGATGTAGTCGTTCCCCTGCCAATGGGCCTGGACGGTAAAATCGGTGTCGATGCCGATCACGGGCACGTCAGTCCACCCCTTTGACTTGATGGTGTCGATGATGTGGACGCAGTAGACCTGTGTGCAGACGATGAGATCGGGCTGGTACTCGTCCAGATACTTTTTCAGCTGTATTGCAAACGGCATGTTTTTGATCCGCGCAAAGGTGTGCTCGTTTAAAGGCTTATACCCCTTCTCCATCGCGTCGTAGTACTTTTCCCCGATCTTGCGGGCGTGGATGGCGGCGACCGACTTGATTGAAATCAGGTATCCGCCCTGGACGATCTTCTGGAGCGCAGGGCTGAAATAGCGGTACATGTCCAGCACCTTGCAGGAGACCCCCCGCTCCCGCAGCCCGTTTGCAATCGAGCGGGCAACCGCGTTATGACCCTGTCCGATGGTCGCAGTAATAATCAGAACTTTCAAAAAAACACCCCCCTGTGCAGCCTTTTGGGGACTGCACTGTCTGTTTTTCCGAGGAACTGCCGCCTCCTTCATAAATTATTCCGTTCTGCCAATAGGGTACCATAAAATAAGCGGTAATTCAATTACATTCCGTAATCCTTTCTGAATTCTTAAAGCTTTTCCACTCCGTTTTTTCGGTTTGCCCCGCACAAATCAGCTGCGGGTGGGGTAGACTGGCTGAAAGATGACGCTGCTCCCGTCAGCATACACCCTCATCGCCTGCAATTTGCCGGCCTTGCCGTCCTCCGGCAAAAGGCCCATTTTTTGAAGGCGGAATGGTTTTACAAGGCGGAAAAATTTTGTGTGCGGCGTTCAGAATGCAGGATTACCGAACGGTTTCGGGGTTTTACGCAAAGCGTAAAGAAAAAGTTTTCCCTGCAAATCCAGCTTCTTCCAGGATTTACACCTGTTCCGGGCCGCTCAGCCGCCCGTCGCTCATGGTGCAAACCCGCTGCGCACTCGCTGCGACCGAGGGGTCGTGGGTGATCAGCAGGATGGTTTTCCCCTCCTCGTGGAGCTCCCTGAGGATTTCCATAATCTCCCCGCCCGAGCGGCTGTCCAGGTTGCCGGTCGGCTCGTCCGCCAGCAAAACAGGGGGACGGGCAGCGATTGCCCGGGCAATCGCGACCCGCTGCTGCTGCCCACCGGACATCTGGTTTGGACGGTGGTTCATCCGGTTTTTAAGGCCCACCCGCTCGAGTGCATCAGCCGCCAGCTCCCGCCGCTCCGGGCGGGACATCCCCCGGTAGATCAGGGGGAGTTCTACGTTTTCCGCCGCGTTCAGCCCGGGGATGAGGTGGAATCCCTGAAAGATGAACCCGATCTTCTTGTTCCGGATTTCCGACAGCTTCTTTTCGGGGCAGGAGAGCACGTCGCAGCTGTCGAGCTCGTAGCGGCCCGCCGTGGGGAGGTCGAGACAGCCGACGATGTTCATCATCGTCGATTTTCCCGAACCGCTCGCCCCGACGATTGCAATAAATTCCCCGGCCCGGGCCGAAAAATCGACCCCGTCCAGCGCTTTTACCAGGGTTTCGCCCCGGCGGTACCATTTGGTGATTCCTTCCATCCGGATCAGTTCTTCCATTCCCTTTGTCCTCCCGTCCTGCCTTTTCTTTTAGTATGTTCCAATTTGAGGAAAGAAACACGGTTTCCGCAGTTTTTTGCTCTGTAAAAAAGGAAGTTTTCCACCCCGGCAATAAAAACAGATGGCGGTTCTACATCTCTGTACGTACTGTGACAGGGAATTTTGGAATTCCAGAGCAAGATAAAATCTGGGACAACCCAAAATAACTTTCTTAAGAATTCTATTGACATTCATTCGAATGTTTGGTAAAATCAAGATAAAGAATTGCAAAAATTACTTTTTCAGAAAAAGAAAGGAAAAACATCTTTTTTGTGGTACTATAATAAAAAGGAGGCCTTAAAGGCCTGAGCAAAAAGAGGGGAAGAGATGGAGTTTCTTTTTGAGTTTCTCGCGGAAGTCGTCGTAGAATGTTTGGGTGAAGCGGCATGCAGCAGCAAGGTTCCACGGCCTTTCCGAATCCTGATTGCCGTGGCAGTGGGGCTGTTCTTCCTGGCACTTCTTGGGCTTTTCCTATATTTATTGGTTGTTTCGCAAAATTTCCTAGAAAAAGCGATTATGGGACTGGCGGCTGCGCTGTTGGTCGTTCTCCTGATTTTTTTCGTAAGGAAGGTAATCAAAAAACTTTAGGGACGAGCGGAATGCTTCCGCTGTCGATACGCGGCCGGGTGGCCCCGGCGGGACAGTCGCGATTCATAAGTTGCTCTGGGATTGGGCCTGTTACCCCGCGAGGCGCCTCGCAGGATAAAAACCTTAAAACCGATCAAACGTTTGAGTGCGAAATACCGGCGGAGGTACTCCGCCCCGCGCGGCACATTGTACTTGTATTATCGCAGGCATCTCGCAGGACAAAGCCTTAGAGAATGGCAGAACGTTCGGGTGCGAATTGTCCAGCCCGGTCACGGGCCTCGCAGGTTTATTGCCCCAAAATCAGTAAAACATTGGTGTGCGAATTACCGGCGGAGATACTCCGCTGAAAGGAGAGAATAGGATGGCAGCTACATTGAAAGTGGAAAACCTGAGCAAAAAATACGCCAAGGTGGAAGGTGCCAAGCAGGTGAGCTTCGAGATTGAACGGGGGGAGGTCTTTGCGCTGATCGGCCCGAATGGGGCCGGGAAGACGACGACCATCCGGATGATCGCGACCCTGCTGACCCCGACGGGCGGGGACGCCTTTGTGGAGGGGCACAGCGTCGTCCGCGAGCCGGGGAAGGTCCGGGAGCGGATCACCTACCTGCCGGACGAGGCGGGCGCCTACAAGAACATGACGGGGCGGAATTACTTAAAGTTTATGGCCGCCCTCTTTACAAACGACAAAAGGGAGCAGGGGGAAGCGGTCGGCCGCGCGGTTGAAATCGCGGCGCTGGGGCAGCGGCTGGACGACAAGATCGCCAGCTACTCCCGCGGGATGATCCGCAAGCTCCTGCTGGCCCGGGCGGTCATGACCCACCCCGCCCTCGCGATGCTGGATGAGCCCACCTCCGGGCTCGATATCCTCAACGCATTGGAAATCCGGCGGATGATCCGGCGGCTTGCCGACGAGGAGGGGATGAGCTTCCTCATCTCAAGCCACAATATGCTGGAGATCGAGTCCCTGTCCGACCGGGTGGGGATTATCAACCAAGGGCGGCTGCTGGTCACCGGGCGGCCGGACGACCTGAAAAATCAGTTCAACGCCGATAATCTTGAAGAAGTTTTTGAAAGGGCGGTGGAGCAGGAATGAAATTCTGGACACTTCTCAAAAAAGAGCTCCGCGAAATGCTGAGCGTTTCCACCCTGGTCGGGATGGTCGTCGCCATGGGCGTGTTTTTCCTGCTCGGGCAGGTGATGACCGGGATCACCCAGGACAGCCAGGACAAGGCCGGAATGGTCCACATCATCGACGAAGACGGTTCGGCCCTCTCCCGGGAATGCATCGGCCTCCTCCGCGAAAACGGCTTCGAGGTGGTCGAGGAATCCCCTGTCGAGGCGGAGGGTGCGCTCCGGTACAAGCCCCAGGGGGATTTTGACCTCCTCGTCATCCCGAACGGGTTCGAGGCGGATATCCTAAAGGGCCAAAAAACAGAGGTTCAGGTGTATTCCGTCCTCAACAGCCTCTCTATGGGCGGGATGTTCAGCTACTCCGGCAGCGACGCGGTCGTCTCGATGATGAACGAGGCGGTTTCCCTCAAGCTCCTCTCCCAGAATCTGGCGGAGGGGACGGCGGCCAGCCCGGATTTCCTCAAAAACCCGGTGGCGGCCGGGGAGACGACCTTCGTGGCGGATCAGTCCGCCCGGGTGAGCGCCGGCGTCTTGGCGAGCTTTGCCATGAGCCAGACCATGTTTGTCCCAATTGTGGTCTTTATCCTCGTCCTTTTTGCATCCCAGATGGTGGCGTCTGCCATTGCCAATGAAAAAGGGGATAAAACGTTGGAAACCCTTCTCTGCACACCGGTCTCCCGGGTGGCGGTTCTTTCGGCCAAAATGTGCGGCGCGGGGATCGTCTCCCTCCTGATGGCCGCCGTCTATATGGTCGGCTTCTCCAGCTATATGAACGGGATGATGGGCGCCCCCGCCGAAGGGATGTCCCAGGAGCTGGGGAATGCGCTCGACGCGCTCGGGATCAACCTGGGGGCGATGGATTATGTCCTGATCGGCCTCCAGCTCTTCCTCACCATCCTGATCGCCCTGGCCGCCAGTATGATCCTGGGGGCGCTTGCGAGCGATATCAAGTCGGCCCAGACGGCGGTCATGCCGCTGATGTTCTCCCTTTTGATCCCCTACATGATGACGATGTTCACCGATATCAACTCTTTCTCCCTCCCGCTGCGGCTTTTGATCTACGCCATTCCCTTTACCCACACCTTCATCGCAAACAGCAACATGATCTTCGACAACCTGCCCTTGTA
This sequence comes from Oscillospiraceae bacterium, assembly GCA_022792755.1. Classification (GTDB taxonomy): domain Bacteria; phylum Bacillota; class Clostridia; order Oscillospirales; family Ruminococcaceae; genus Metaruminococcus_A. Next base: position 19,990 of record JAAWBP010000053.1, read on the forward strand.
TTTCGGCGGGCTCGCCTATCAGCTCCTCTTCCTTATCGTGATTATGTTTTTCGCCGTCAAGCTCTTTTCGGGCGACCGGATTTTCACCATCCGGCTCAACTTCGGGAAGAAGCGGCGCAAAGCGCTTCCGAATGAATAAAAAGGGGGCAGTGAGATGGCGCGCACCGTTTTGATCACAGGCGCCTCCCGCGGGATCGGCGCCGCTGCCGCCCGGCGGTTTGCCGAGGCGGGCGACCGGGTGGCGGTCAACTACCTCCGCAGGAAAGAGAAAGCGGAGGGGCTGGCGGCGGAGCTGCGAAAAAAAGGGTTCCAGGCGGAATCCTTCCAGGCCGACGTCTCGAAGGAGGCGGAGGTCTGCCGGATGTTCGAAGAGATCCGCGGGGCGTTCGGCCCGGTGGAGGTGCTGGTCAACAATGCCGGCATCGCGGAGCAGAAGCCCTTTGCCGACATCACCGAGCAGGACTGGGAGCGGATGTTCCAGGTCAACGTCAAGGGGATGTACCTCTGCGCCCGGGCGGCACTCTCCGGCTTCCTGCAGAGGCAGGCGGGCTGTATTGTCAACCTCTCCTCCGTCTGGGGGCTGACCGGCGCCTCCTGCGAGGTGCACTATTCGGCGGCCAAGGCGGCGGTGATCGGCTTCACCAAGGCGCTCGCAAAGGAGCTGGGTCCCTCTCAAGTCCGGGTCAACTGCGTGGCGCCCGGCGTGATCGAAACAGACATGAACGCAGCCCTTTCCGCCGAGACAATGGAGCAGCTCCGGGAGGAGACCCCGATGGGGGCGGTCGGCACGCCGGAACAGGCCGCGGATGCGGTCTTCTTCTTGGCGTCGGAGCGGGCGGCTTTCATCACAGGGCAGGTGCTCAGCCCGAACGGCGGCTTTTGGATTTAAACGTCTGCGCCGTCTGTGGCCAGACTGGCCAGTCGAGGCGGAGTGCCTCCGCTGCCAATCGCGATCCACAGGCAGACAAAATAACAACGCTGGTAACCCGCGAGATACATGTTTTGTACAACGCGCCTCGCAGGACAATAACCTAAAAACAGACAAAACCTTGGGGTGCGTATTGGCTAGCCCGGCCACGGGTTGCGAATTACCTGCGGCAGCTTGCCGCCCCGCGAGGCAGGGTGGTTTATTGATAAAATGCATCTCGCAGGATAGCCGCTTAAAGGCTGTTAAAACGTTCGGGTGCGAATTGTCCAGCCCAGTCAC
>JAAWBP010000054.1 GCA_022792755.1 Oscillospiraceae bacterium
ATTTTCAAACCAGAGGTCGCTGGGGACGACATAGGTGTTGGAAAGCTGTTCCCTCGCACAGTTCAGCGACACGATGTTGTTTTTCCTCAGATATTCAAAGTTGACGACAACCTTTACGCCAAAGCGGTCGATCAGGTATTCGAACTTCTCCGCCATAAATCCGGCTACGACCGTGATCTTCTCGATTCCCGCCTCATGCAGCTGGCGGATCAGCCGCTCGATCAAAACCTCGCCCTTTACATTGAGCAGCGCCTTAGGCAGGTTCCGGTCCAGCGGGATCATCCGCAGGCCGAGCCCCGCCGCGAGGATGACCGCGTTTTCGGGCCTGCATCCGTCTAGAAATTCCCTGCCTTTTTCCGTCAAGCTGTAGCGCCGGTCGATCAAGCCTATCTCCCAAAGGGTGTGGATTTCCCGATTGACCTTGCCCAGCGACAGCTTCAGGCGTTCGCAGAGCTCCCTCTGGTTTTCGATCCCGTACCGGATCATCGTCTTGAAGACGTCCGCTGTAAATTTGTTCATTAAATCGCCTCGATTCATTTTAGTGAACATCTGGTTCAAATTTTTCCTGCCCGTTTCAGGGCAGGAAAAAATCAGTGAAACGTCACATCCGAAAATACGAAGGCAACGGACAGGCCAAACTGGAGCGTCTCTGTTTCGGAGACCTTCTCCTGCCGCACACAATCCGGAAATTCAAAGTCGATCTTCATCTCTTTCGAGATGTACTCCTTCGGTATTTCGATCTCGACCGATTGGTCGCCCGCTTGCATTGTCTGACGGAAGATTTCCGTCCCGTCAATCCGCGCGATGAGCTCCTGGCTTTCCCCCGCCACACTGCCGACCGACAGGGTGAGCCCCAGCGTTTCGGGAACCGAATCGAGCTTTACACCGATCGAGGCATTTCGGGAACGGGTTTCTCCCGTCTCATAGGTAAAGCCCTTCGCGTCGATCTTCTTGAGGTTTCCAAACGAAACCGTCTCGCCCAGCTTCACCGGCTCGATATCGATCTGCGGGTAGTTGTACTCGTCCTCTTCGATCTGGTAGCTGCTCTCCTCCATCGCGTGGCCTCTCACTGCGATCTTGGTGCGGATGTTACTTTCCTGCGCATAGCCGTCATTGGAGTAGTAACTGTAGACGTAACGAACCCTATCGTCATCCTCCCGGATCTGGAACAGGTCGGCGTCCATTCCCTTGCCCTCCGCAGTCTGTTTGATGAAAGGAATGTAGTCCGCCTCGAGGGAAATCGGCGCCTGGGAGGTTTTGAATTCACCCGTATAATGCGCGGGCTTGATCATGAGCGCCGTATTAAACCGGGTGCTGTCGCCATGATCCGCCGTAAAGATAATGGTGGACTGGTCGTAGACACCGCTCGCCTTCAACTGCTCGAGCATCCCGATAAATATTTTCAGTGGGACATAAGCTTTTTCAAGGGCCTTTTCATAATTCGAAACATCCTTGCCCTCATAAGAGACCTGGTTGAAGTTACGATCCATATTAAAGGGGGCGTGAACCCCGTTCAGATGGTAAAGGATGTACTGCTTTTTATCCCGGTCGGCCGTAAAGCCCCTTCCCAGCAGATCCTGATAAAACACAAGATCGTCAAAGACGTACGCCGGGAAGCTCATATTTTTCTGGAGGGCGCTGAAATCCTCGGTATACACGACAAAATCGGGCTTCAAAAAATGCGGCGCGTATTTAAACAGTGTAAACCGGAACAATTTTTTCGTGATTTTAAACCTTGTATCGGCATCGATCTGCATATCCCGGAACTTTAAATTGTCCACCTTGCCGATATCGGAAGAGTGGCAGAAGCCGTTTTCGGTATAATAATTCACCTCATAGCCCTGTTCGTGCATGAAGTCAAAGAAATCCGAATTCTGGAAGCACTGCCGCATCCCCGCCGAATACGCCTTGTCGATCGGGAAGAGGTTGCCGGTCAGGATATCGGACATCGAAAGATAGGTGTAGTTCGAAACGCCGGAGGTGTTCTCGTAAAAAGTAAAGTCCTTCAAATCCTCTTTGAACTCCGGGCTGTCCTCCAAAATCCTGCGCAGGTAAGTCCCCTCAAAGGTGTCTGCGACAAAGGTGATGATATTCTCCTCCTGCGAAACCGAGAACATCTCATCTGTAGACAGGTAGCTGTCGTTGACGATCCTGCTCTGGGCATCGATAAAAGAGAAGGTCATGGTGACGACCGTGATCCCCGAAACGATGATCGTGCCGAACTTCACCAGGTTTTCGAAGATCTTCTCCTTCAGGAAAAGAACCACCAGCGGCAGGATAAAGATGCCAATCCAGATCAGAAGGTTGACGATCCCCCACCCGGTCATCGACTCCCAGTCGATATCCGACCCGGTCAGGATGCCATACCCGCCGACCATGAAGTTGCCCTGCACATAAAATGCGGCCATACCGGAAAAAACAAGGGAGATCAAAATCTTTCTGGCCCTGCCCGGCGTGAAAAAGAGGACGGCGAAGATGAGCAGAAACGCCCCGAAAAACGCAAGCAGGAGCGGGCCAATCAAGTCGTTTTGTGAAAACCACAGTTCCCTTGCGTTCCCGAAATAGGTGTCTAAGGGCGCAAACGCAAACAGCAGGAACGAAAAGCCAAACGCCGCCAGAAGGCCCAGCAGGATGGCGTTTTTATCCCGTTTTATCCGGTCGATATACCTCATTTTTTCGCTCATCATCCTAAACTCACTTTACACTCCTTTTCTTTTTGGCGTTCTGCGCGAGCCGGGCCAAAATATATTTGGCCCCGAACTCCCCGCTGTGACCGATGTTGAAGAAGAAGTTTTCCTTCATGTCCCGGATTTTTTCAGCGTACTCCTCCCGCTTTTCGAACAGTTCCTCGATCGCCCCGTCGATTTCGGAGACTTCCTCTTTGTCGATCGACTTCGCGATTTTGTTCCGCGCTTCGATCTCGAACGGCACGACGTCAATCTTCTCCCAGTCGGGGTTGATCGCCTTGATCTTGGTGTTGACGAACAAAGCGGGCTTATCGGTGGCAAAGGTGAATTCGTAGCCGATCGAAGACCAGTCGGTGATGACGAGGTCGGCCGTATAAACCGTCACGTTGGAGGAAAAATCCGTCTCAATCGCAAAATCCTCGCTGAAGCGGTCTTTATACTTTTCGAGGATCATCTCCATATTGATCGGGAACCGCCTGATGTACTGGGGATGCGGCCTCACGATGACGCGGTAATCCTCACGGCCCAGCAGGTTTTCGAGCATGGGATCCAGACAGCTGTCGAGGATGTTGTCCTCCTGCCAGGACGGCGCGATCAGGATCGTCTTTTTCTCATTTTCCGCCTTAGGCAGCGCCTGATATTCCCGGATCATGTTGTCGATCAAGCCGTAGCCGCACTCGAGGATGTTCTTCCGCGGCGTATGCCGCAGCTTCTCCATCGCCCTGATTTCCGCAACCTGGCTTTTGTTGACCGCAAAGATGGTCGTGAAGTGGTCCAGCGCACCGGGGCGGTAGGTGAGGTTGAGGCTGGTGACGCCGTGGTCGGTGTAGATATACTCGACGTCCTTGCGGACGCGGGATTTTTTGATGTAATACTTTTCGAGGTCAGGAACCGTCATCACGACGATATCCGCCTCGACCTTCATCATCAAAGGGATGATCTTCTTCTCGTTGACATAGTACGGCACGAGCTGGGGATTGTCGAAGGTAAAGACAACGTCGTTCGGGTCGTTCGTGACGTAGTGAACCACAACGTCCGAGTTGTTTATAATCGCTTCGATGATGTTTTTGAAGTACTTGTAAAAACCGCTCTGCTCAGAGAAGAACATGATCTTCATGTTCTCCTGGGTTTCGTCCTTGCAGAAACGCTTGTAATCCCTGCTGCTCCGCTTTTTGTAGAGCTTTTCTTTTTCCTTCTTCTCCAGAAGGATCTTCTTCATCGTCTCAAGATACTTGTAGTCGATAAACTTTTTTGGGTTGTAGATGAGGTTGACGAGATATAGGAAGGGGATGGCGAACAGGTTTCCCGCGATCCAGTAAATCCCGACGCCCGCCGGGACGACAAAGGCAAAGAAGGTGGAGAAGCAGATCATGAAGATGGTCATTCCCCACTGGCTGAGCTTATTCTGCTCGGCCTGCAAAACGTTGACCCGATTCTGAAAATAGCACAGGAGCCAGGCCGATACGCCAGCGAGAACCGGAACCAGGAGCAGGAGATTCCAGGCGAAGGAAGGGATAGACGACAGGCTGATCCCGAAGAAATCGAGCTGCATCCGGGAGATGCTGTCGATGGCGGAGGAAACCTCTGCGGAAGAAAACTGGCCGGAGGCCTGCATAAACGCCTCCCGGTTTGCGGGGTCTGCCAAAAGCTCGACGATCCTGAGCTCCGGCGAATAGCCGAGATCCCCAAAGGAGGCCGCAATCCTCGTAAACTCCGCAATGATGTCCTGGGAGAGGAGCAGCACATACTTCAACGGCTTATAGATCACATCGATCAGCCCGAAAATGATCGGAATCTGGATCAGCAGTGGGATCACCCCTGCAAAGGGCTTGTACTTTTCACGCTTGTAGAGCGCGACCTGCTCGTCGAGGTAGGCGTCCTTGTCGTCGGTGTACTTGCACTTAAGCGCGTCGAGCTCCGGCTTCATCTTCACCATCTTGATCGAGTTTTTCTGAACCAGAAGGGAGACCGGCAAGAGGATAAACTTCGTAAAAAGGGTGAAAAGAACAATCGCGAAGCCATAATTTTGAATTAACAGATAGCACAGCCGCAAAAGGTACCCGAAAGGTATCGCGATCCAGCTCACGACAACATCAAAAAAATCCAAAGACAACATCCTTTCACATGATGACTTTCGACTCGATTTCATCCAGCCTGACGAAACGGTCTTCCCAGTGTCTGGAATCACTCGACCCAGGGAGATTGACCCCCAGAACGAAATACGAATTCTCCGGGACAATACAATACGGTAAATCGGCCAGGGAATCATCCCTGAGTACCTCCTTACCGCTGCAATACAAAATATGATCCTTGATCTCGACGCCGTCTCCCGGCAAGCCGACCACCTGTTTGATGAGCTCCCCCTCAAAGACGCTTTTTTTCTTAAAAATCACCACATCGCCGCGCGCGATGCCGAAAAGCGCAGGGGCAGGGCGAAGGCCGATCACAACGGCGTTTTCCATCACCAGAGGTTCCATCGACTTCCCCCGCACCAGCGACACCTGAAAGACAAACGAATTTAAGACGAGGGCGGTCGCAGCGGCCAAAATCCCGATTTTCAGAAAGGCCGGCAGCCCTTTAATCCTTTGAAAGCATCTTCGAAGCATCGTCGTTTTCATCGGTGGAAACCGGAGTTACAACGGTTTCTTCAAGGTTTTCCTTGGCTTTTTTCTTGTTCCTGAAATACCGCCGGATCCGTTTGAAGTAAAAGCCGAACACCGTGCCCACAGCGATTACAATACCGGCCACAACCTGTATTACAAAGGTCATTGACGAAGGGTCGAGATAAGCAAGCGACACAGACATCGTCAATAAAACCGTCATCGTGAAATAAAACCCGAAAATCAGCGCCTTTTTCATTTTATATCTCCTCGATTGATCAACTTTATTACAACCCATATATCAGGATAAGGATACCACCGAATCGGAAAAATGTCAATCTCTCCGGCCTCGCAGCGCCTATTTGACAAAACTTCCCGCAGGATATAAAATTTTAAGGAAATACATTTTTTGAATGAGGAGCGTTACCCATGTCTCTGATCACACAGCCCCGGTATTTAACGGAAAACGACATGCAGCGGATCCACGCCGCTTCCCTCGAAATCCTGAGCAAAAAAGGGATTGTATTCGAATCGGCCGCCGCACGGGATGTTTTTGTCAAAAACGGTGCGAAAGCGGACGGAAATATCATTTACATTCCATCGGAACTGGTGGAGCGCTCGCTAAAGCAGCTCCCCCAAACCTTTAAGCTCACCGCGGTGAACCCAGACCGCTCGGTCGTCGTCGGGGAAGGGCTCGCGATCCATCCGGCGGGGGGCGAGGTCTTCGTCCGCACCCATGCCGGCGAGAGAAGAGAGGGCACCTTAAAAGATTATTCCGACCTGCAAAAAATCTACCAGTACTGCGATAACATCGACATGACCGGGTACCAGCCCGTCACGCCGCAGGACGTCCCGGACAGGCTCAACGGCCTGCTCTGCGCCAGGGAGGCGTTCGTTTACACTGACAAGCCATGGCTCGCCCCGATGGCCTATGTCGGGCGGAAGGAGAAGGCGGAAATCCTGCATCTGTACGACATCGTTTTCGGGGCGGATTTTGTCAGAAACAACTACGTCACCTGGAACGTCGTCTGCCCGGAGAGCCCGCTGCGTTACTGTGAATACGCCTGCGAAAGCATCATGGTCTTTTCGGAATACAACCAGCCCACCGTCCTCGTCTCCGCGCCGATGTCCGGGATCTCCTCCCCGATCTTCCCACTCTCCACCATCCTGCTCTCCAACGCGGAAACGCTGGCGGGGATCTGCCTCTCCCAGCTCGTCAGCCCAGGCGTTCCGGTGCTGCCGAGCGCCTCGCTCACCTTTGCGAATATGAAAACCGCCTCATGGGAGTGCGCCTGCCCCGACACCGCGCTGATGCTCGCAGGCGCAATCCAGATGTACAAAGAGTTTTACCACCTCCCCGCCCGCGCGCAGACCGGCGTCACCAGCTCCAAATGCATCGACTATCAGGCCGGTTTCGAAACGATGCAGAGCCTGCTTTTGACGGCGCTGATGGGGGTCAACGTCACCAGCCAGTCGGCCGGCACCCTCGAAAACCTGCTGACCGTTTCGCTGGAAAAGACGGTGATCGACGACGAAGTCATCGCACGGGTGCGGCGGCTGGCCGGCGGCTTCGACACGAGCGACGAAAGCCTCGCCCTGGATGCGATCTTCGAGGTGGAGCACGGGCGGGATTACCTGACCCACGACACGACCCTCGACCATTTCTCGGAAGGCTTCCGGGAGAGCATCTCCGACTGGAATACCTTCGAACAGTGGTCTGCAAAACCGGACCGCGAGATCACGGACCGCGCGCACCAAAAGGTCTGCGAAATCCTCGAGGAGGCGCAGCCCCTCTTAGGCCGGGATGAGATCAAAGCGATCGACGACTACATCGCCTCCGTTTAAAACAAACTCTGATCCCGTTCCATTTTAGTCCTCTCACGGCGCAGTACAAAGCTGCGCCGTATTTTTATGCCCTCAGAGAGGCAGAATTGCGCCCTAAAATTATACAAATTGCATTGTTTCTCGATTTTATACGACGGGTTTCGAAAAATCAGAAGCAAAACAGCTTTCCTCCCCTCTTGATTCCCTTGCCGCGCGGTATAACGGCTGAATCAAAGCTCATAGAATTTACCGGACGCCGTCCAAACCAATTTGACCACCGGGGAGGAAGAAGCAGATGAAAGAGTCCATCACCTATTCCTGTGACGTAGAAATTCGGTTCAGCGAACGGCAGACCCTCCGGGAACTTCTAACCGAACTGATCCTGGAACAGGTGGAAGCCGAGGAAGATTCCGCACGGTTTTCCCAAATTCCGCGGCAGGAGGGGGAAGAAAGTCTGTGAACGAAATGAACTTTACAGTTCCGGCAACCTATCGCGCCGCCCTTTACCTCCGCCTTTCCAAGGATGACGAAGGGACGGCGGAAAGCGCCAGCATCGCCAACCAGCGCAAGATGCTGCGTGCCTACACGGAGGAGCACCATTATACGGTATACGGCGAATATGTCGACGACGGGTGGTCGGGTACCAATTTTGACCGCCCTGCCTTCCAAAGGATGCTCAAGGACATCGAAGCGGGGCGGGTCAATCTGGTGATCACCAAAGACCTGTCCCGGCTGGGACGGGATTATATCCTGGCCGGCCAGTACACAGAAATTTATTTCCCTTCGAAAGGGGTTCGCTATATCGCAGTCAACGACCACTACGACTCTGAGAACGGCGCTTATAACGATATCGTCCCCTTCAAGAACGTGATCAACGAAATGTACGCCAGGGATGCGAGCCAAAAAATCCGCTCCGCCTTTGCGGCGAGGATGCGGGAAGGGGCCTTCGTCGGCGCATTCGCTCCATACGGATACCGGCGCGACCCCGCCGACAAGCATCACCTGCTGGTCGACGACGGCGCGGCGGAGGTGGTCAGGAAAATCTTTTATGATGCGGCGGCGGGAACCCCTCCCAGCCAGATCGCCCGCAGCCTGAACCGGATGAGGATTCCCCCGCCGAGCGTCTACCGCTCCCTTCAAAATTCTTCTCTCCACCCGGAGGATGTCAAAGGGAGGGGGTGGACGTCCTCCACCATTTCAAAGATGCTCCGCAACCCCGTCTACCTGGGGCAGATGGCGCAGGGAAAAACCACAAAGCTGTCCTTTAAAAGTAGCCTGACCATTTCAAACCCGCAGGAAAACTGGTATATCGTCCCCGATACACATGAGCCGCTCGTAACCCGCGAACTGTTTGAGACCGCTTCCCGCAGG
>JAAWBP010000055.1 GCA_022792755.1 Oscillospiraceae bacterium
ACGCCCGGCCAGTTCCCGACATACTGGTTGGAGCCGGTCAAGCTGTTGAACAGCAGTGTTTTTCCGCAGTTGGGATTCCCCACCAGCGCCGCCGTATAGGACAAATCAGCTTCCCCCTTTTCCTTCATGCAATCGGCCGGATCATGATTTCCCGCGCCTCGCTCCCGCGCAGCAGGAGCTCATAGCCGCGGAGACTGATCTGGATCGGGTCGCCCAAAGGGGCCATCTTCTGCACACAGACCACCGTTCCGGGGAGGATCCCCATATCGGCCAGCCTGCGTTTCATCGCCCCGGACGAACGGATTTCCGTGACGACCGCCCGCCCTCCGACGCCGAGCTCACAAAGATTTTCCGGCTCTTTTTTCCGGCGTTTCATCGATCTAACCTTCTCCTTCACGCATTCAATCTTGTCTCTCTCAATTTGTACGCGGCACCGCCCTGAAACATGCTGAAACCGGACAATATCCTGTTTTTCCCAGCAGTGCCCGGAAGGCTGGCAGGAAGCTTTTCCCACCGCTCTCCCTTTCATTGACAAGGCGCCGCCCATAAAGCTATAATAAAATTGGATTTTCATCAAGCGATGCCGGCTGTTTTCGGCAATTACGGCGCCGCCTCTTCAAAGGGGATCGTTTTGCCGATTCCCGAAGTCCTTGTCACTTCCCCGTCGGCGCCGATTAAAATCGCTTCGGTATCCGGCATTCCTTCAATCAATTCGACCGCCTTCTCTTTCCCCAGCAGGAAGGCGGAGGTGCTCAGCGCATCGGCTGTCACCGAGGAGCGGGAAAAAATAGTGACCGACTCCAACCCGTTTGACACTGGAAAACCGGTCTCCGGCTCCAAAATATGATGGTAAACGACCCCGTCCTTTTCAAAAAAGCGTTCGTAAATCCCGGAGGTCACTACCGCACAGTCGGACACCTGGGCCGAGCCGATGATCTCATTCCGGTCGGCAAAGGGGCGCTGAATCCCCACTGTCCAGGGAGTATTTTCCCCCTTGGAGCCAAGTGCCAATACATTCCCGCCCAGGTTGATGATCGCCTGTCCGACCCCATGCTCCTGCAAAAATTCGGCGCATCGGTCGGCGATATACCCCTTGGCGATCCCGCCGAGGTCGACCTGCACCCCGTTTTTGACGGTGACACTATTCCCCTCGACTGAGAGGTTTTGGTACCCCGTCTGTTTCAAAGCGGCATCGAGCTCTCCCGGCGAAGGCAGGGAAGGAGAATCGGATTTAAAGTTCCACAAATCGGTCAGACGGCCGACTGTGACGTCAAATTTCCCGCCGGTGCGTTCGGAATACTCCAAAGCGGTCTTTAAAAGCCCGGCGGTTTCCGGGTCTACCTCCGCCGTCCCATCCCCGAGCCGATTGATCCGGGAGATGTCGCTCCCCTCCACCGTCCGGCTGAAAAGCACCTCATATCTTTTGCAGAGGGCAAAGGCTTCGTCGAGAAGGGTTTCGTCGCGGACATCGTAGAGGGTGATGGTGCAGACCGTATCCATGAAGTATTCTGTTTTGCTGAGCGGTTCCGGCGCGGAACAGGCTGAAAAAAGAAGCGGGACAACCCCCAAAACAGCAAGAGCCGGTAAAAAACGTTTCAACGAAAAACCTCCTGGCCAAACTTTGAGACCCCCAACCGAGAAAGGGCGGTATTATGGTAAAAAAAGCGGATATTTTTTTGATCGCCCTTCTGCTTTTGGCGGGAATCGGGCTCTGGCTTTTCTTTTCGTTCTCCCCTTCCGCCGACGGGGACGCCGTCGTCATCACGGTCAACGGGAAGGAGACCGGGCGCTACCCGCTCAGTGAAGACCGGGAAATCCCGATCCGGCAGGGCGGCTTGATCAATGTCGTCGCCATCAAGGGCAGCGCCGTCTGGATGACGGAAGCCAACTGCTCCGGCCGCGAATGCATCCGCCGGGGAAGCATCGCAAAGAGCGGCGAGAGTATCATCTGCCTCCCGCACAGGGTCGTGGCGGAGATTGTCTCGGAAGATTCTCCGTACGATGCTATTGTATCATAAAAAGGGCGGTTATGAAAAGAGGACGTTATGGCGAAAAAAATTAGCTTCTGCGCGTTATTTTCTGTCTTAGCGCTGGCAATCTCCTATTTTGAACGGCTGATCCCGCCGTTGGTCGCCCTGCCTGGGATCAAACTGGGGCTGGCGAATATCGTCGTCTTGATGGCGGTTTACCTGTTTGGAGCGCGGTATGCGCTGATGATCAGCCTGACCCGGATTGGGCTTTCCGCCCTGCTGTTCGGGGATTTGAACAGCCTGTTTTACAGCATTTGCGGCGGCCTGCTCAGCTTTGCCGTCATCTGCCTGCTCTTTCGGACAGGTTTGTTCGGCTTTGTGGGGATCAGCGCGGCGGGAGGCGTTGCCCACAACACCGGCCAGTTGTTTGCATCCTGGATCTTCCTCTCATCCAAAGCGGTTTGGGGGTATTTCCCTGTCCTGCTCCTGTCGGGCGTTCTCACCGGAATTGTAACGGGGATCGTCGCTTATTTTTTGACAGACCGACTGGAGCCTTTGTTTAAACCGGTTGACAACCCCCTGCAAAAAGAGTAAAATAAAGTTGCTTTATTCTTAACAGGAAAATGGTGTAAATCCATTACAGCCCCCGCTACTGTTTACGGCGACGATTCCAAAAGGCCACTGGATTTTTCTGGGAAGGCTTGGATGAGGACGACCCGAGAGTCAGGATACTGTTGTTTAAAGCGATGAAACATTATCTTTCGGCGGGAGAGATATTGCCAGTATTCGCTGTGTTCAGCCGACAGGCAATCCTTCTGCAAATTTGCAGGGGGATTTTTTGATGCCGTTCAGGGCACTTGGATGTTTTCAAAGCGCTTTTCACCGTGTATGGAAAAGGGCGGGAGGCATCTTAAACAGACCCGGCCGGCTGTTTGCATAAAGTCCGCAGACACAGCGCTGCTTTGAGAAACTGACCGTCGAAGCCAAAAGGAGAATGAAGATGAAAAGAATGAAAAAGCTGCTCACATCTTTTCTGGCGTGTGCGGCGGTCTGCGCGGTATCGGTGACCGCTCTTGCCGCAGCACCGCTCGAAACGCGTGCAGCGGAGACAAAATCCTACCTGAGTGCCGCCAACGTCAAAGACGGCGGCTTGAGCGAATGGGGATTGATCAGCCTTGCGGCATCGGGCGTGAAAGGCGACGCCGATGTAATCCGCGGCCTGATTAAAACCGCGCTTGAGGACATCGGCGAAAACGGCTTCACCGGAACAGCGGGCGCTTACGGCGAATCCGCCTGGGGGAGCAACGCCGGCAGCCTCGCCAAGCTGATCCTCCTCCTCAACAGCCAGGGAATCTCCCCCTACACCTTTGGGAAAAACGGCGATTTCGAAGGTTACGACCTGGTCGCCGCCCTTTTTAACACCGACCATTATTACAAAAACGTATCCGCTTACGACCTTCCCTACGCCCTGATGGTCTACGACGCACTCGGCATCCCGGCGGAAAAAGAGGCGGATTACAAATATTCCCGTGAAATGCTCGTCGAAAAGTGCCTCGGCTTGATCGGCACGGTCGACGGCAGCGTTCTCTCAAACGGGACAGCCGATATGACCGGCGTGGCAAACGTGTTCGACTCCACCCAGAAATCCCCTTACGACTTTGAATCGACCGCGATGGTCTTACAGGCGCTCGCCCCCTATTACACCGGCAGCAAGCCCCTGTCCGGCGCGCTCAAAACTGAGCTGGACGCCAAAGTGAACGGCTGTATCGATTCGATCAAACAGGTGCAGACCGCAACCGGCGGGGTTCCCTACGCCTTCTTCAGCTACGACGCCGACTGGAACGCCTCCTTCGAGAAATACGCCGACAGCTGTGATGCGATGGCGCAGATCATTCTCGCTTTCACTGCGCTCGGGATCGATATCGACACGGTGGACAACGGTGGCGTCTCAATGCTGGACAACTTCCTTTCGGCGGAATACCAGACGGGAAATGCCGGTGAATTCCACGCCAACACCGACCCGCTAACACAGTACTACAACAACCTGATCACCACGCAGTCCGCTTATATGGCTCTGGCTGCCTATCAGGAGATGGCAAAGAACGGCGGGGCCGCCTTCAGCCTCTTCGACCGCGCCGCGCCCGTCGCCTACAGCGACTATGATTATTCCTTCTTCTATCCGGCTCAGGAGGAAGATTCGAAAGACTCCGCCCCTTCCGAACCCCCGAAAGGGCCTGAACCGCAGGAGCCTGAGCAACAGGAGCCGGAGAGCACCGATAAGGCCGAAGGGCAGAAGCCCCCGAAGGTGGGAGACCCCTTCCCGGCAGCCGGGGTCACAGCGCTCCTCGTTCTCTGCGGCGGTTCCCTGTTCCTGCTGAAACGGAAGAACGCCGGCCGCTGACCGACCGTATTTTTGAAAGAGGGACTTGCCATGAAGAAATCGCTGCACATTTTAACCCCTGTATTTCTTCTGGCGTTGTCCCTCTTTTTCCTTTTTTCGAGTGACCACCCCTTTGCCATCTGCGGCTCCCTCCTTTTTTCCGTTTTGCTGCTCGCGGGCGGCAAGGGGCGGAAAAAGCTTCGGCAGGGGCTATGGTTCGCCCTTCCAATGACCCTTTTCATCCTGCTGTTCAACCTGGTTTTCGTCTCAAGCGGCGTCACGGAGTTGGCCGTCGTCTTCGGGAAACGGGTCACGCTGGAATCAATCCTATACGCCGTCTTTATGGGGGCGAAGCTCCTGGCCGCGGCTTATCTGTTTTTTGCGGTTGGGAGCCTGGTCGACGGGGACAGGGCGGTCTCCTATTTTGGCAGCCGCCTGCCGAAATCCACCCTGACCTTCCTCTTGATCTTCCGGCTGATCCCCCGTTTTATCGAAAGCTTTTTTCATCTGAAAGAGGTTTATACTACCCGCGGCGTCGAATTCGATGAAGCGCCCTTCCGGGAAAAGGTCAAGAGCTACCGCATCGTCCTTTCGGTTTTGCTGGAGCAGAGCCTGGAAAGTTCCTTCGAAATTGGGGAGGCGGCCTATACCCGCGGATTCCTCAGCACGAAGCGGAGTGTTTACGAGCGGGGCCGGCCGGCTTTGCAGGATTGGCTCGTTTTTTCCGCCGCTCTCCTGCTCCTCGCCGTCTACATCCTGCTTTTGATCCGCGGCTCCATCTCCTTCAACCTCTATTTCGGCGACGGATTGGAGCGTCTCTCCGACCCGCTTTGGATGCTCTACCTGGTTCTCTGCACAGCCCCGGCTGTTCTGATCCTGCTGACAGGCCGTAAACCGCGTGAATCCTCGGAGGTTCTATGGGATATCTAACCGCTGAACACCTGTGTTACACCTACCCGGAGCAGAAGCGCCCCGCTTTGGACGATCTGACGTTTTCCTTAGAGCGGGGGGAAATCCTCCTCCTGCTCGGGCGTTCCGGCTCCGGAAAATCCACCCTGGGGAAAGCGATCGCCGGGACAGTCCCCTATTTTTACGGCGGAACCGTTTCCGGGCAGGTCTGCATCGGCGGAACGCCTCTCGACCAGATGGAGCACAACCGCCGCAGCCAGACCGTCGGGATGGTCTTTCAATACCCCGAAAAGCAGCTGATCCTCAACAAGGTCCACCGAGAGGTTGCCTTCGGGCTGGAAAACACCGGCGTCCCCGAAAAGACGATCCGGCGCCGGGTATTCGAGGCGATGCAGTTTGCCGGCATCACCCCCCTGGCCGGGCGGGAAATCGACTCCCTTTCCGGCGGGCAGAAGCAGAAGGTGGCAATCGCCTCTGCCCTCGCATTCTTTCCTGAATGCATTGTCTTGGACGAACCGATCTCTCAGCTTGACCCCCTCGCGGCGGAAGAAATCCTCAACCTGATCCGGAAGATCAACGAAGAGCTCGGCATCACCATCGTCCTGATCGAACAGCGGACAGGGAGATGCTTTGAATTTGCAGACAAGGTCGGCTTTATGGAAGGAGGCCGCCTCGCCTTTTTCGGGGGCACACAGGAGTTTCTCGCAAGCCCGGAAAGCCGGTACGAGCCCTTTTTCCCCGAACCGGCCAGGCTGTTCCGCCGGATGGGGATTGCACAGCCGCCGGCCGGGATGAAGGCGGCGCGTGCGCTTCTGGGAACTGTGGAATGCAAAAATACCGTTTCTGCCGCCCCGGTTCCCCCGCAGGAAAAAACAGATGAGAAGCCGCTTTTCTCCCTCGAAGGGGTTTCCTGCGGCTACGGCCGGCAAACGGTTCTAAACCGGTTCACCGCCTCTATTCGCAAAGGGGAATGCATCTCTCTGCTGGGGGCGAACGGGGCGGGAAAAACCACCCTGCTCAAAACGCTGGCCGGGCTGAAGGACTACCAGGGCAGCCTGCGTTTAAAAGGGATCGAGCTCAAAAAATGGAAGCGGAAGGAGATTGCCGGGACGGTTGGTTATGTCTCCCAAAACCCGGACGATTACCTCACCCAGGACACTGTGCGGGAGGAGCTTCTTTTCACTGCCCGTCATCTCGGCGTCGAGGAACCCGAACAGGCCGTTGACCGGACTCTACGGTTTCTTGAGCTCACCGATCTTGCCGCGCGCAATCCCAAAGATTTGAGCGGCGGGCAGAAGCAGCGGGTCGCAATCGGCTCCGCACTGGCCGCTTCCCCCGAGGTGCTGGTTTTGGATGAGCCGACGCGGGGGATCGACGTCCCGCTCAAGCAGTCCCTCGCCGGGCTGCTGAAGCAGCTGAACCAAAGCGGCGTCACCATCCTTCTGGTGACGCATGACGTGGAGTTTGCCTGTGTGGTCTCAGACCGCTTTTGGATCCTTTACCAGGGGGAGTTGCTGGCCGACGGCCCAAGGGACGAGGTTCTTTCGGGCAGCTTGTACTACACGACCTCGATCCACAAACTCTGCCAGGCGCAGAATCCCGCCCTGTTCACCCTGGAAGAGGCGGCGCGCTATTATACAGAAGGCGAGGCGTCCAGATGAAACGGGTTTGTATCACAGCAGCGGCTGTTCTTCTGGTCGGAGGGCTGATGCTGCTCGCCGCATCCGACTGGCAGAACGCCTTTACCCTGGTGAGCCTGGTCGTCCTGGCCGGCGTTCTGGCACTTTCGTTCTTTTACTTCGAGGCCAGCGTCATCGGAACCAAGCAGATCGCGCTGATCTCCACCCTGAGCGCCTTTACCGCCATGTCCCGGGTCGTCTTCGCGCCCCTTCCCAACATCCAGCCCGTCACCTTTCTCACCGCGCTCTGCGGGCTCGTTTTGGGCCCGTTCCCCGGTTTTCTCGTCGGATGTACCAGTGCCTTTGTCTCGAACGTCTTTCTGGGGCAGGGGCCATGGACGCCGTGGCAGATGTTCGGCTGGGGGATGACGGGGCTTCTCTGCGGCCTTTGGGGAAAGCGGAACGCAAAGCCCTCCCCGGTCGCCTTCGGGCTGTCCTGCGTCGGGTTCAGCCTCCTCTTCGGCTGGATCATGAACCTCTGGCAGGCGGTCACCTATCTGCGCCCCTTTACTTGGCCTGCCTTTCTCCTCACCTATGTCACCAGCCTGCTCTTCGATTTGATGCACGCCACGGGCTCCTTCCTGTTTGCTGTCATCTTCTACGAAAAATTTCACAAGATTCTGCACCGGTACAAGCGGAGGATGGCCGTCACTGTACTCAAACCCCTATCCCCTAAGGAGGAACCATGACCAACAAGAAAAAGCTCTGGATTATTATCGCCGCTTTGGTTGTTTTTGCCGCATTCGCGTCGGCGGCCATTGCCCTGCAAAACGCTTTCCTCGATGCGGAAGAAGACGGGGCTTCCCTGAACCCCGTTGGGGCCGAGCTGTCTGTTTCCTCCAGCAGCCCATCAGACGAGGATTCCGCCTCCGGTTCGGATGAGAGCACTGGTTCTGCGGAAAGTTCATCTGGTACAGCCGGAGACTCTCAAAACACGATTTCTCCTGAAAGCGCTGCCTCTCAAGGCAGCACCTCAGCACCTGCACAGCAACCCTCTATTTCTGCGTCTCAGCCCTCAATTTCCTCTCAGCAGCCTTCATCTGCGGACAGTTCCCCGTCCAAGCCGGAGGAAACTGTCTCCATTTCCTTTTACGACGATGTAAACCAGAAATCCCTTTTTACCGGGACGATCCCGTTCTCTTCCGGAAGCACCGCCGGGGATTTGACCAAGGCGATCCTGGATCAAAACCAGATCAAATATTCCATCACCGGAAGCGGGCCGACCATCTATTTTGCGATGATCGACGGCCTGCGGGAAAAAGGCGCCGGGCCCCGGAGCGGCTGGCTCTTCTTTATTAAAGAGGCGGGGCAGAGCGACTACACCCGTTCTGCCGTCAGTGCCGGGTCTATAACGCTACACCCCGGAGACAGCATCCTCTGGAAATATGTCGAGAAATATTGAGAGACGGCGGGGAAATCCCCCGCCGTTTGTTCTCCCTTTTTCACTGCCTTCTGGGAATTTATAAATACTTATTGTATAAATTTTATGATATATACTTTTAATAGAATAAAGGAGAGATCTCCCATGCGCTGTCCCATCTGCGGAACCGAATACTCCTCCCCCTTCTGCCCCAACGGATGCGATGCTCCTGCCGCCCCCTATATCACCCAACGGCAGCAGGATCAGCAAAGCTGCCCCTATTGCGGAAGCCGCAGGATTCAGGTAACGCGGGAAGCCGTGCGGAAACGCCGGTTATTCGGAAGAAGAGAGAAGACCCGATTTAAAATCCGCCGTGTCTGTGCCGAATGCGGGAAGCATTTTCGTTGACCGTAACCCGGCATACGTCAACTGATTTATAAAAAATAAGTTGACGTATGCCGAAAAATATGTTATTCTACTGTCAACACAATAGAATTGAGGTGCAGTATGAAAACCAGACAACTCGCCTATATCGGCATCTTCGCCGCCCTGACTGCGGTGTGCTCACAGATTTCGATCACCCTTCCCTTTACCACCGTGCCGTTTACCCTGAGCCTCCTTGCTGTCTTTCTCTGCGGCGCTATCCTTTCCCCGCTGGAGGCGTTTGCCGCGCAAGGGGTCTATCTTTTGATCGGTGGGATCGGCATCCCCGTTTTTGCCCAGTTTTCGGGAGGGCCCGGCGTCCTCTTCGGCATGACTGGCGGCTATCTGATCGCCTACCTTTTTATGGCGCCGCTCATTGCCATCGCCGCCAAAAAGTTTAAGCGCTTCCTTTTCCCCTCTCTGCTGGTTGGGATGCTCCTCTCCCTGGCCCTTTGTTATCTCCTCGGCACAGCCTGGTTCGTACTGGTTACCCAGTCCACCTGGATTGCCGCGCTGTCATCCTGTGTCTTTCCCTTTGCAGTGTTTGACTGCGTGAAAATCGTCATCGCTGCTTCCCTGGCGCTGGCCATCCGAAAAGCATTAACCAAGGCAAAGCTTTATGAAGCAGCTTAAGCTTCGGTACCACCACCTGATGTGCTGCTACACCTTTACCGGCGTCGGTTACAGCGAGGCTTTCACCCAAAATATGGAGCAGGCCGTCTCGCTGCTCCATTCTGGAGAACCGTTGGAAATCCGCCTTCAAAGCAGCTGTGACGATCTTTGCGCCGCCTGTCCCCATCACGCGGACGGGCTGTGTGACGAAGAGGATTCCGTCCGGGCACGCGACCGGGAAGTCGCCGCCTTCTTTGGCCTGGAAGAGAATGACTGTCTGAGCTTTCCAGAATACCGTCAAGAGGTCCTTGCAAAGCAAAAAGAGCTGACAGATATCAGTGAAGTTTGCCGGGAATGCACCTTTACCGCACTCTGCCGCGAGGTTCTTTTAAAGAAAAACGCGGAGACGGCGGCCGGCATCGACTCCAGTCAATGACGTCAGACAGAGGATCATTGCCTCAAAAAAGAAGCCAACTGCTTTAAGCAGAGGCTTCTTTCTTTTTCCCATCCGTCCGGTGAGAAGCGTTCATAGAATCGATCGGTGAGCGGCTGGGCCGGACGGAATGCTTCCGCTGTCAGTCGCGATCCGCAGGCAATACCGCACTGATCGGTTCGTAACCCGCAAGGCACGCCTGTGTCCAGGCTGGACAATACGCGATACTTAGGTAGTACAGACCTATAAGCCCGTAACCCGCAAGCTGCATGTTTTATATAACGCGCCTCGCAGGTTGGTGCTTTTTGTGTTATAATACTTCTACCCACAGACGCAGTCAGAGATTGCTGGCGGGTACCCGGGAAAACTTGTTGCCTTGGGCAATGACAACCTCGGCAGGCAGTCAAGGAAAGGAGAACAGCCATGAAACGATTTGATGAAAGCTACCTCCTGCTCGAAGAGATGGTCAACGACGATTATTATCCCAAATTTCTGGTTGAAAAGGTAAAAGAGCAGATTCTCCATGTGATCCGGTTGTTGGAAAACGGGGAAACGAGCCAAGACGTCATACAGAAGAAGCTCGACGAAATGACCCTTGCCATCAACGGGCTGGAGGAAGAATTCGAAGAAAACGACAGTGAAATCGAAACCGTAGCAAGGGACAGCATCGGGATTACGGTTGGATATGTCTTAGATTGGTTCGGAATCGACATCGACATTGAAACCGCCATCCGGGAAAGGGACTGGTAGCCCCACCGATTGGGACGGCGGCAAAGCGCCGTTGTGCAGCCCTTGTAAATTGGGAAGAATCCCTCCAGCTGGGATTCCCCGGTTACACCCGAGATTTTTTGTGAAAGGAACGATATCGCGCAGTAGAAAGCCGCATGGTTTTGGGGCCGTCACTTGATATCGCATGGTGATTTTTATGAAGCTATTCGCCATCTGTTCCATTTTGGCAGCCGGAACACTGTGGGGAATCATTGGAATTTTTATCCGCGCCCTGACCCAGATGGGGTTCGGCGCGATGGAGCTGGTCGCGCTCCGTTCCTTCGGCGCATTTTTGGCGCTGGCCGTCTATCTGGCCGTTTTTAAACGCAGCGCCTTCCGGATTCGATTAAAGGATTGGTGGTGCTTTGCGGGAACCGGAATCCTCAGCCTCTTATTCTTCAACTACTGCTATTTTACTGCCATCAACTTGACTTCGCTCTCTACCGCTTGTATCCTCCTTTACACCGCCCCGATCATCGTCATGCTCCTCTCCCTCCTGCTTTTCAAGGAAAGATTGACGGTGTCAAAATGTGTGTCCGCCCTTCTCGCATTTCTGGGATGCGCCCTTGCTGCGGGATTTCACCCCGCAGCAGACCTTTCCATCACACCGGAGGGGCTGCTCGCCGGGCTCGGTGCTGGGCTCGGCTATGCACTCTACAGCATTTTCGGCCGATACGCCCTCAACCGGGGATACAGCAGCCTCACAATCACCCTTTACACCTTCGCTTTTTCTTCCCTCGGCTCCCTTTTTCTGACCGATACTCCAGCGCTTGCCGGGAGGGTATTCGGCAGCCCGGAAAGCCTCCCCTGGATCCTCGCCCTGGCCCTTGTCACCTGTGCAGCCGCTTACCTCCTCTACACCTATGGCCTGACTAAAATCGAATCCAGCAGGGCTTCGATCCTCGCATCGATTGAGCCGGCCGTCGCCACTCTGGTCGGATTCCTCGCCTTTCAAGAGCCGCTGACCCTGTGGTCGGCTGCCGGAATCTGCCTGGTGTTTTTGTCGCTGATCCTGCTCAACGCGGACGGTCTTTTCAAAAAGAGGTTCACCAAACGGCCCGGAACAGATCAGCCGCAGTAGGGCGGGAAGGCAATGGATCCATCAAAAAATCCCCTCACCCAAATATTTATCATGCGGAACGATCAAGCACCTTTCGATCGGCTTCCAATAGCTGTCGTAAAGTTTTTTTGCGCCGCTCCATCTTTCTTTCGTGTCGAATTCCCAGTAAAGCATGTACTTGACGCTTTTTACAATCCGTGTGATTTTAAGCGGGGGAAGCCCTTCTTTGATTTGTTCCATGTCTATGTGATATCCCCTTTTGACCAGCCGGAACAAGAGGAGCCCTTCCTGCTTTTCCAAAAAGCTAGTGCCTCGAATTCCTCCGCCTTTTGCGGCTTGACTTGATAAATACACAGTTCGGTAAACGGCATCTTTCATTTCTCCTTCATCCCGGTTTTGGGATTCGATTCTACCATGATTGCGCGAAGCGCCTACAACAAAACCGTGCACAACCGCGGTTTTGCATGGAACAAGGTTCTGGGGCACCCATTCGCAATCTTCGATTGCGTCTGCGGGTGGGGTTATTATTACGACCATCGGAAGCAACAAGGTTCTCTCAGGCGCCGGAAGCTTCGCTTCCGTTTGCGCCGTGAGGTTCTTATTACGAGCGCCAGCGAGTAACAATGTTCCCGGGTACCTGCCAGCAATCTTCGATTGCGTCTGCGGGTGGGGTTATTATACCACTTTCATTCTCTATTTACCGCTCTTGACATTTTTCGGCAGCATGTTATAATATAAATAAAATTTTACCCTTTAATAAACCGTTGACGTGGGGATAAAAACAGAACGTGCACTTACAGAGAGCATGGAACGCTGAGAGCCGTGCAGAACGCAGTCTGTTAAATGGGCCACCGAGGGCGCAGTCAAAGGCGGGTTCGCCGAGTATTCTGCGACGTTGTGACAGACGTGACTTGTCAGGGATATGTCAGTATCCTAAAAGCGCACGGCGATTGCCGTGAATCAAGGTGGCACCGCGGGTTGATCGATTCCCGTCCTTGACAGTTTCACTGCCGGGGACGGTTTTTTTATGTCCTTCGGCGATGCCCGCAGGAAAATGCGGGCGGCATGAGAAATCCTTTCAGCGGGCCGGAAGCCAGCAGCTGGGGAATTTCTCAAAAACATAAAAAACTCAGGAGGGTGCAAAATGAGCAAAGGGCGATTTGGCATTCACGGCGGGCAGTATATTCCCGAAATGCTGATGGATGCAGTCAATGAATTGGAGGAGGCGTACAGCCGGTTTAAAGACGATCCCGCATTCAACGCCGAATTCGAAGACCTGCTCCGTAATTACGCCGGGCGGCCTTCCATGCTCTATTATGCCGAGCGGATGACAAAGGATTTGGGCGGTGCGAAAATCTACCTCAAGCGGGAAGACCTCAACCACACGGGCTCCCACAAAATCAACAATGTGCTGGGGCAGATTCTGCTGGCAAAGCGGATGGGCAAAACCCGGGTGATCGCAGAAACCGGCGCGGGGCAGCACGGGGTCGCCACTGCCACCGCTGCGGCGCTGATGGGGATGGAGTGTGAAATATTCATGGGGAAGGAAGACATTGAACGCCAGGCGCTCAATGTTTACCGCATGCGGTTGCTGGGGGCAAAGGTCAATTCCGTGACCTCCGGGACGGCCACCCTCAAAGATGCGGTGTCCGCCACCATGCGGGAATGGACGAGGCGGATCGGCGACACCCACTATGTTTTGGGCTCGGTGATGGGGCCCCATCCCTTCCCCACCCTCGTCCGCGATTTCCAGTCGGTGATTTCAAAAGAGATCAAAGCGCAGCTGCTGGAGCGGGAAGGAAAGCTCCCCGATGCGGTTTTAGCCTGTGTGGGCGGCGGTTCCAACGCCATCGGCGCGTTTTATCATTTTATCGGGGAGCAAAGCGTCCGGCTGATCGGCTGTGAGGCCGCCGGGCGTGGGGTGAATACTGCCGACACCGCCGCGACCATCGCAACCGGCAAGCTGGGGATCTTCCACGGGATGAAGTCCTACTTCTGCCAGGATTCATACGGGCAGATTGCCCCCGTCTACTCTATCTCCGCTGGGCTGGATTACCCGGGGGTGGGGCCTGAACACGCCTGGCTTTACGACACCGGCCGCGCCGAGTACGTCCCGGTGACCGACGACGAAGCGGTTGACGCCTTCGAATACCTCTCGCGCACCGAGGGGATCATTCCCGCCATTGAAAGCGCCCATGCGGTTGCCCACGCGGTGAAGCTCGCCCCGAAGATGAGCCGGGAGCAGGTGATCGTGGTCAACATATCCGGCCGCGGCGACAAGGACTGCGCGGCGATTGCACGGTACAGAGGGGAGGATCTCTATGACTAAAATCCAAAACGCCTTTGCGGCGGGAAAGGCCTTTATCCCGTTTATCACCTGCGGCGACCCTTC
This sequence comes from Oscillospiraceae bacterium, assembly GCA_022792755.1. GTDB lineage: Bacteria > Bacillota > Clostridia > Oscillospirales > Ruminococcaceae > Metaruminococcus_A. Next base: position 13,987 of record JAAWBP010000055.1, read on the forward strand.
CCTGGAGATCACCGAAGAACTGGTCTATGCGATGGACGAAGCGGGCGCCGACCTGATCGAACTGGGCATCCCCTTTTCCGATCCCACCGCCGAAGGCCCCATCATCGAAGCGGCGGATTTCCGCGCACTGTCGGACGGGGTGACGACTGATCAAATCTTTGACATGGTGCGCAGGATCCGGACAAAAACCGAAATCCCGCTGGCATTTACGACCTACGCCAACGTCGCCTTTTCCTATGGTGCGGAGCGGTTCATCAGGACAGCCGCCGAAATTGGAGCCGATGCCCTGATCTTCCCCGACATTCCGTTTGAGGAGAAAGAGGAGTTCGCCCCCATCTGCAAGGCGCATGGCATCGAATTGATCTCGCTGGTTGCTCCGGCCCCCTGCGAACGGATCAAAACCATCGCAAAAGAGGCCGCCGGCTTTGTCTGCTGCACCGCCTCTTTGGAAGAGAATCACGCGCGCTCGGGAATCGTCACAGAACTCGAAGAAATGGCGAAGCTGGTCAAAGCCGAAAAAGCGCCCCCCTGCGCCGTCAGCTTCGACCTGCCGACGGTTGAACAGGCCGCGGCCCTCTCCGAATCAGCCGACGGGATCATCGCCGGGGCCGCAGTTGTCAAAATATGCGAAACATATGGGGCCGATTGTATTCCTTACGCCGCCGATTACGTCCGTTCCATGAAAAAAGCGCTGACTGGGAACAGATGATGGAACCCCTATACCATTACAATTTCTCTCCATATAAATCCGCTGTCTTTCATGACGGCGGATTTTTGCTTGAAAATATTTTTCATTTTCCTCTTGACAAAGTTAAATTTAACCTATATGATATAAAACATATCAAACGAATATGTTTTATTGGCAATGAACAAAACAGGAGGGGCGCAATCAAATGAAGATCATATTCCGGATGCTGCGTCACAACTTCAGGAACGGACGAATGTGCATTTGTAAGGAAGCATCCCACTCTATCAGATAAATTTCTGCCGCGATTGGCAATTTAATAAGAAAGAGGTCCTTACAATGAGTTATCGTTACGATCAGTATAGGTTTGAAACCATCCAGCTACACGCAGGCCAGGAAAGCCCCGACCCGGCGACCGACGCCAGGGCTGTTCCGATTTACCAGACCACCTCCTATGTGTTCCGGGACTCCGCCCATGCGGCCGCCCGTTTTGGCTTAGCAGACGCAGGAAATATCTATGGCAGGCTGACCAATTCCACCGCCGATGTCTTTGAACAGCGGGTCGCCGCTCTTGAAAACGGCGTCGCGGCGCTGGGAGTCGCTTCCGGTGCAGCGGCGATTACCTATACCTTTTTAAACCTTGCCGGGGCCGGGGACAATATCGTATCCGCCAAAACCATCTACGGCGGAACCTACAACCTGCTGGCCCACACCCTGCCTGAATACGGCATCACGACCACCTTCGTCGATGCGGATGAGGAAAACGCGTTTGAAAGCGCAATTAACGACCGGACAAAGGCGGTATTCATTGAAACCATCGGCAACCCCAATGCGACGCTGATCGACATCGAAAAGGCCGCCGCCGTCGCCCATGCGCATAAAATCCCGCTGGTGGTCGACTCCACCTTTGCCACCCCTTACCTGATCCGCCCCTTCGAGTACGGCGCGGATATCGTCGTCCACTCCGCCACCAAATTCATCGGCGGGCACGGCACGGCAATCGGCGGCGTCATCGTGGACAGCGGAAAATTCGACTGGGAGGCCAGCGGGAAATTCCCCTCCCTGACCGAGCCAAATCCGAGTTACCACGGCATCAGCTTTACCAAAGCGGCCGGCCCCGCCGCCTTTGTCACAAAGATCCGCGCAATCCTCCTGCGGGACACCGGCGCGACTCTGGCGCCGCTTCACGCCTTCCTCTTTTTGCAAGGGCTCGAAACCCTTTCCCTCCGGGTGGAGCGCCATGTCGAAAACGCCCTGAAGGTGGTGGAATTCCTTTCAAAGCACCCCCAGGTGGAAAAGGTCAACCACCCTTCCCTTCCCAGCCACCCGCATCACGAATTGTACAAGCGGTATTTTCCGAAGGGCGGCGCTTCCATCTTCACCTTTGAGATCAAGGGCGGCGCCAAGGAAGCGCAGGCGTTCATCGACAGGCTGAAAATTTTCTCTCTCCTCGCCAACGTCGCCGATGTGAAAAGCTTAGTGATCCATCCGGCTTCTACCACCCACTCCCAGCTCACCGAGGAAGAGCTGCTGGAGCAGGGGATCAAGCCGAATACCATCCGGCTTTCGATCGGAACAGAGCACATCGATGACCTCATCGCCGATCTCTCCCAAGCCTTTGGCAGTTGATTTCGGCAAACGCATTTCTCTGATATCAGGCGGGCCGGTACTATATATAGTGCCGGCCCGATTCTGTTTGACATTTCCCGAGCCAAACAGCAACTCTGCTGCAAAAATCATCCTGCCCTCAAAAGCGAGCGGGAAACGTTGCCAAGCAGGGTAGGCGACGCGGTTTTCGTTTCGCAAATCCCAGCCCTCAAAGCATGGCCCCACCTCCAGAGCTGCCCATTCTCTCATTTTTGCCATTTCAAATAATCTCCGCCGTAAAATTTCGATGATCTTCTTGAAACTTCCTATAGAAAATAAAGGGGAATTAGGGTATAATATCCACAAGTGGATATTATACATTATCTTTATGGCCGGGACGA
>JAAWBP010000056.1 GCA_022792755.1 Oscillospiraceae bacterium
ATGGAACGGGAGGACTGCCATACCATACCGATCATCGCCATGTCTGCAAACGCCTTTGATGATGACTTGAAAAGGTCGGTGGAGTGCGGGATGAACGGGCATTTGTCCAAACCTGTGGAAGTAGAAAAGCTTTATCAGACCTTGGACCGGGTAATCCGTGAAAGGAAGTAAATGGGAAGAGCCCGGGGCGGCGATCCGCTCCGGGCCTCTGTATTTCAAAATCAGGGGATGAGTAAAAATTTACGGAGATGGGGTTTTATGAGGCAGTATATTGTCGATGCGTTTACCGACGAACTCTTTAAAGGAAACACCGCTGCTGTCTGTATCCTCGACCGCTGGATCGACGATCTGCTCATGCAGAACGTCGCAAAAGAGAACAACTTCTCTGAGACGGCATTTGCCGTAAAGGAGGGCGGCGCTTATCATCTGCGGTGGTTTACGCCCGGCGGAGAAATCGATTTTTGCGGCCATGCAACGCTTGCGGCAGCCTATGTTATTGAAAATTATACAGAACCCGGGTGCGGCGAAATAAAGTTTCACACCATGTCGGGGGAGATTCCCGTAAAGGCGTCAGGCGGCCTGTTCGAGATGGATTTTCCGCGCTACCACCTCAACGAAGTGGCTGTGACAGATAAAATGACACAGGCGATTGGAATACGGCCGCTTGCCGCCTATTTGGACAGAGACCTGCTTTTAGTCGTCGATTCGGAGGAAGCGGTTTTCAATCTAAACCCAAATCAGCTGGCTATGAAAGAGTTAGACGGGCTGTGTATTGCGGTGACGGCGAAAGGCAGCCAATACGACTGTGTTTCCCGGGTCTTTGCGCCGGAACTGGACGTTCCAGAAGATCCCGTGACGGGGTCAACCCATTGTATGATTGTTCCCTATTGGGCGAAAAGGCTGAATCAAAACAGGATTACGGCGTTCCAAGCTTCTGCAAGAACAGGGGTGCTCTATGCGGAATTAAAAGACGACAGGGTAAAAATTTCGGGGAAAGCCGTACTGTTTGGGATTGCCGATATTTTGTGATCTCCGGCAGATGGTCTGTCGGCTGTCCTTAAATCCAAGAATGCAAGAACTCCCTCGCCATCCTTTAAGAAGGACGGCGAGGGAGTTTTTTGTAGATCCAATTATACCATTGGTTTATAAAGATGAATTTATACCGTTTTGGAGGAAGATATGCAAGCTCAAGCTGCTGTCGCGTCTAGTTGAATCAAGTGCGTCCGTTCCGCCGCATCGACAGGAATCCTTTTAACCCGTTTAACAGCGTACCGGCGTTGATAATGACGATCAGCGCAAAGAAGACGATTTCCAGGTAGATCCAAAACCGGACCTCTAAAATCATAATCACGGTTTGGAAGAGCAGGATCACAGTGTTGAGGGTGATTTTAGGGATCTGCATATTGAACCGGATAAACTGCTTGGTGGTGATAGCCCGCAGGACAAAGACCAGCAGGCAGCTGATAAAGGTCGCCGTTGCCGCGCCGATCCCGCCATAGAGCGGCACCATGGTCAAATTCAGGATGACGTTGACCACGGCGCCCGCAAAAACCGTCAGCATAGAAACCTTGTTTTTCTTTGCCACCATATAAATACTGGCGAGAAACGAGGAAAAACAGGTGAAAATCGTCGCCAGCATGAGGATGGGGACAAACTGCCAGGAATCATAGTAGCTTTCCGCCACTAGAATTTTTGTGATGATCTTGGTCAAAAGGATGATAAAGGACGCGCCCATAAAGATCAAGCTGGAAAAGGAACCGAAAACATTTTTATAGAACCGCTTTTTATCCCTCGCGTTGTCCTCGGTGACGGCGGAGATATTCCAGGCCTGCATGACGACGCCTGCGATCATTGTAATAAAGGTCGGGAGCTTATGGGCCGCGGAGTAAAGCCCGTTGACGTATTTTCCGTTTTCCAGCATATAGGTGATGACGTACTTGTCGGAAAGGGTGTTGACCCACCAGAAAAGGGTGGTCGGGATCAGCGGAAGGGAGAACAGCACCATTGCGCGGAGAAGGTTTTTGTTGATCCGCGTCAAATGGATATACTGCTTCAGTCTGGCAATCCAGAAAAGGAAAAGGGCGGAGATCAGGTCTGCAACGATGATCGACAGGACATAGCCGTAAACCCCCATGTGGAAAACGCCCAGCAGCAAAATGTTGACCAGTACCATAATAGCGGTGTTTTGGATTCCTGAATAAGCAAAAAGCTTGACGAACCCCCGCGCCCGGACAAATTGCAGGCAGAGGCTGTTTAACGCGGAGCACAACACAAATAGATAAATTAAGACAGGGAACTGTGCTATAATATCAATTTGCAGAAGCGCGGGCATTAAGATCACCATCACGCCGAACCCGCACAGAATGACCAAGAGCCCATTGGTAAATACCTGCCCGCGGTTTACCTCACGGTCCAGCCCAAAGCGGATGACGGCATCGGTGATACAGACCGTGATGACCGGGATCAAAAGGTTGGCTGTATCGACGATCAGGTTGACGTCGCTGAACTGGTCGGGCGACAGCATACTGGTGTAAAACGGCGTCAGCAAAAAGACGAGAAGCTTTGAGGCGAAGGTGCCGATTGCAAAGGTGGATATATTTTTGACAAGCCTAATATACTTGTTCATGCAGTCATCCTCTCCGGTTTGCGAATTTGCCCTGCCGTATGAACGCAAGCCCGTTTGGAGCACTTATAACCACGACTCGATATCTCCCATCCTCCAGATGGCAGAAAATAGTTTGACCGTTCGGCAGGAGATCACTTCCCGCTGAAGCTTGAAGGAATGTCGTACTCGGACGAGGGGGCACTGCCCCTGACTGAAGCGCTGAAAACTTGGGCTTTGCCGGCAGGCTGGAACCGCTGACGATATAGGTGAAAAAGCGGCGCACTTTAAACGATTACCGCACATCTTGAACAAAAACGACGGAAACGGAAATAATCTGGAAGCGTTCCTTTAAAAAGTAAAATCAAAATTATTATAACATTTATTTGCAAAAAATAAAATAAAAAGCCGATGATTTGGAGCAATAAAAGTTATTTTTTTCCTCGACATATAAAATTAGGCTCCGTATTTGGATATTATGCACAAATTCAACGTAATAAATTTCCGAAAAATAAAAAAATAAACAAATTTCTATTGAAAACAAATGCCGAATTTGGTATGATAAGTACATCAAGAGGATGCGGAGGATGGTCATTATGCCAGGAGTAAAAAGAACGCCGAATGATTTTGCCGAATTCCTTTTCCATCAGGGCACAAATTATGAGGCTTATCGATATTTGGGTTCTCACCCCGCAAAATATGGAAGGAGCGCGGGCGCTGTTTTTCGGGTTTGGGCGCCGCATGCCCGTTCGGTCTCTGTAGTAGGGGATTTCAATGAATGGGACAGGAAGGCGAATCCCATGACGAAAAGTGACGACGGGGGAATCTGGTATTGCTTTATCCCCCATATCAAGCAGTACGACTTGTATAAATACAGCGTCGAAGGGCCTGACGGAGAGATCCGTATGAAGGCCGATCCATATGCCTTCCACGCGGAGGAGGCGCCTGGAACCGCTTCGAAATTTTATGATATTTCCGGTTATGCGTGGCACGACAAGGCCTGGTTTCAAAAAAGCGGGACGGATATTTTACACCGGCCGTTAAATATTTATGAAGTTCACCTAGGGTCGTGGCGGCGCTATGAAGACGGCAACACCTTCAGCTATACAAAGGTGGCGGACGAACTGATCCCCTATGTCAAGGAGATGGGCTACACCCACATTGAACTGCTGCCGGTGACGGAATATCCCTATGAAGGCTCCTGGGGATACCAGGTGACGGGGTATTTTGCACCGACCGCCCGGTATGGAACCCCTCACGATTTCATGGAATTCATAGACCGCTGCCATGTCGCCGGCATCGGGGTGATTCTCGACTGGGTTCCGGCCCACTTCCCGAAGGATGCCCATGGGCTGTATGAGTTCGACGGAACGCCCTGCTATGAGTACAGCGATCCGCTCAAGCAGGAGCACAAGGGCTGGGGCACCCGGGTGTTTGATTATGGCCGGAACGAAGTGGTCAGCTTCTTGATCTCCAGCGCGAAGTTCTGGGTGGATCAGTATCACATTGACGGAATTCGGGTGGATGCGGTGGCCTCGATGCTCTACCTCGATTATGACCGGACGGAGTGGCGGCCAAACAAAAACGGCGGGCACGAGAATCTGGAGGCGGTCGAGTTCTTCCAGAAGCTCAACCGCACGATCTTGAGCGACCACCCGAACGTTTTGATGATCGCAGAGGAATCGACCGCCTGGCCCCTTGTCACCAAGCCCACCGATGTGGGCGGCCTCGGCTTCAACTACAAGTGGAATATGGGGTGGATGAACGACATGCTCTCCTATATGAGCATGGATCCGCTCTACCGTTCCGGCAGCCACGATAAGCTGACCTTCTCTTTCTTTTATGCGTTCAGCGAAAATTTTATTCTGCCCATATCGCATGACGAGGTAGTCCACGGCAAGTGTTCGCTGATCTCTAAAATGCCGGGGGAATATGAGCAGAAATTTGCCGGCGTGCGCGCTTTCTTAGGGTATATGATGGCTCACCCGGGCGGAAAGCTTTTGTTCATGGGGCAGGAGTTCGGCCAGTTTATTGAATGGAACTACGAAAAAGAGCTTGACTGGCTCCTCCTCAGCTATGAAATGCACCGGAAGCTGAAACTTTTTGTTTCATCTTTGAATAAATTCTACCTGGAATCCTCTCCCCTTTGGGAAGATGACCATTCGTGGGATGGTTTTCAATGGATTTCAAACGACGACAACACACAAAACATCATCACATTCCGGCGGATTAATCAAAAGGGAGAGGAATTGATTGTCATATGTAATTTTTCACCGGTACAGCGTACGGATTATATGATAGGGGTTCCGTATTACGGCACCTATACGGAGGTTTTCAACACCGATGGTCTTCGCTTCGGCGGCACAGGAGTCGGCAACCCGGATCCAATCCATTCGGTGGATGTGGAAAACCATGGATATGAACAGTCGGCGTCTTTCACGATCGCGCCGATGTCGGTTATGTTCTTTCGGGTAAAGAAGGAGGAACGGCCGGCGAAAAAAACGGAAAAGACGCTGCCAGCGGCGTCTTGCAAACGAGTTAAAAAAGCTTCGGAGCCGTCCGACAGTATTTTATAAAATGAGTGGGAGTGAGAAGTGTGTTCAACAAAAAAGAGTGTGTGGCAATGCTGCTTGCCGGCGGTCAGGGCAGCCGCTTATATGTTTTGACACAGCATATGGCGAAACCGGCCGTTCCATTTGGCGGGAAGTATAGGATCATCGATTTTCCGCTGTCGAACTGTGTTAATTCCGGGATTGACACAGTCGGGGTTTTGACCCAGTACCAGCCGCTCGTGTTAAACGAATACCTCGGCAATGGACAGCCGTGGGATTTGGACCGGATTCACGGGGGGGTTCATGTGCTGCCTCCTTACCAGTCTGCGCTGGGTGCTTCCTGGTACAAAGGAACTGCAAATGCGATCTTTCAAAATATTCCTTTTGTAGACCGGTACGATCCGGACTATGTCTTGATCCTTTCAGGCGACCATATTTACAAGATGGATTATAGCAAGATGCTCGCCTTCCACAAGGAGAAAAAGGCCGACTGCACCATCGCCGTTTTGCAGGTGCCGATGGAGGAAGCCTCCCGCTTCGGTATCATGACGGCGGATGAGGAGGGGACGATCGTCGACTTCGAGGAGAAACCGAAGGAGCCAAAGAGCGACCTCGCTTCGATGGGCGTTTACATTTTCAGCTGGAAAAAGCTGAAACAGTATTTGACCAACGATGAAAACGACGCCGACTCCAGCAAGGATTTCGGAAAAAATATCATTCCGGCAATGCTCGGGGCACACGAAAAAATGGTGGCCTATCCGTTTGAAGGCTACTGGAAGGACGTTGGAACCCTCGACAGCCTGTGGGAAGCGAATATGGATTTGCTCAACCCCAATGTGCCGCTCGAGCTTTACGACCCGGACTGGAAGATTTATTCCCGTAACCCGGTCATGCCGCCTCATTACATATCTGCTATGGCGAACGTTCAGAACAGCATGGTCACCGAAGGATGCAGCGTGTATGGAACAGTTGATTTCTCCGTTTTGTTCGCAGGTGTTACAATTGAAGAGGGTGCCGTCGTCCGCGACAGCATCGTGATGCCGGGCGCTGTTATCAAGAAAAACTCGATTGTCGAGTATGCGATCATCGGCGAGGACGTCGTAGTAGAGGAAAACGCGGTGATCGGTGCGCGGCCGGAGATGATCGACGATAAATCCCAGTGGGGGATTGCGGTGATCGGGCCGGATGCGACGATACCCGCCGGCACCGTCGTGAAACCTCAGCAGATGGTTGCAGGCAATATGTAAAGGAAGGGCGGCGAAAATAATGTATAATGAAAAAGTGTGCGGAATCCTTTTTTCCAATACCCATGACGATATCATTACAGACCTGACGGAAAAAAGAACCCTTGGTTCGGTGCCGTTTGGCGGCCGTTACCGTTTAATCGACTTCCCGCTGTCCAATATGGTGCGCTCCGGGATCAGCCAGGTCGGGGTTATCACAAAGTATAATTACCAGTCGTTGATCGACCATCTCGGTTCCGGCCGCGAGTGGGATCTCACAAGGAAGGTGGGGGGGCTGCATATCCTGCCGCCCTTCGGTAACACCACCCACGACGGTATCTACCGCGGAAAGCTGGAGGCGCTGCGGGGCGCTCTGGATTACTTGACCCATTCCAAGTGCAAGTATGTTTTGATGTCCGACTGCAACATCATCTCCAACATGGACTATACGCCGCTGGTGGAGTACCACATCCAAAAGGGTGCGGATATCACCCTGATGTATAAAACAGTCAACGTGTCGGAGGAAGAGGCGGCGGTCAGCACCCTCGTGAAGCTTGACAATACCGGGCGGGTCTGCGACGTCATGATCGATCCCAAAACTGAAGGGATGAACCAGCTCTGCCTTGACGTTTACGTCGCTGAAAAGGATTTGCTGGTCGACCTGATCCGGGAGGCCAGTGCCAAAGGGGAGGTCAGCTTCGACCGGAGCGTCCTTCAGGGGAAAAAGGACAGCTTAAAGATTTATGGGTATGGATATGATGGCTTCATCGAGGATATCTATACGATGCAGAGTTATTACCGGGCGAATATGGATCTTCTTAACCCAGAGGCGCGAAAGGTGTTGTTTCCTGCCGATCGCCCGGTTTACACCAAAATTCGCGATGAGGTTCCTGTAAAATATGGGATAGACGCAGTTACGAAAAATTCCCTGATTGCCGACGGCTGCATCATTGAAGGCGACGTGGAAAACTGTATTCTGTTCCGCGGCGTCATCGTCAAGCCGGGCGCCAGGGTCAAAAACTCTATTATCATGCAGGGCTCAGTCATCGGTTCCAAATGCGAAGTGAGCCATGTAATTGCGGACAAAAATGTCGTCTTTAATGATTACCGGGTTGTGACCGGCACCATCGACTATCCAGTTTACCTTGCCAAAGGCTCGAGAGTGTGACGGGAATCCCGGGGACGTGTATGGGAAAGGTTGGTTGAATGATGAAAGTTTTGTACGCGACAAGTGAAGCGATCCCGTTAATCGCATCCGGCGGATTGGCCGATGTGGCGGGCGCTCTTCCAAAGGCAATCCGCAACCGCAAGATTGCCTGCCGGGTGGTTCTCCCCCTTTATCAGGACATCAAGGAGGAATACCGCAGCAAGTTTAAGTACATTGCTAATTTTTATGTAGATGTCTCTTGGCGCAGGCAGTACTGCGGTGTTTTTGAGTATAACCACAACGGCGTTATCTACTATCTGCTGGACAACGAGTATTACTTCAAACGGCCCGGGCTCTACGGTTACTACGATGATGCGGAGCGCTTTGCCTTTTTCTCGAGGGCGATCCTGGAGATGCTCCGCTACATCGACTACAAGCCCGATATCATCCACGCCAACGACTGGCAGACCGCGCTGGTCTCGGTCTACTATAAGCTGTTCTACCAGCATCAGGAAGGGTACGACAACATCAGGAATATCTTTACGATACATAATATCCAGTATCAGGGGAAATACGGGCTGGATATTTTGGAGCCGGTTCTCGGCATTCCGAAAGCCCAGCTCAGCCTTGTGGAGAACGACGGCTGCGTCAACCTGATGAAAGGCGCAATCCAGGTGGCGGATAAGGTGACGACGGTCAGCCCCTCTTATGCGGAAGAAATCCTGACCTCCTGGTATTCCCATGGCTTGGATTCCATCCTCAATGCAAACCGTTATAAGCTCTGCGGCATCCTGAACGGAATTGATGCCGCCCGCTTTGATCCGGAAAGCGACGAGGAGATTTACGAAAACTTTTCTGCATCCGATTTGAGCGGCAAGAAGGCCAACAAGGAAGCGCTTTTAGAGGAGTTAGGGCTTTCAGACGACGGTTCGCCCGTCCTCTCCATGGTCACCCGGCTGGTCGAACACAAGGGGGTTGATTTGGTCCGCGCGGTGTTTGACGATATCATTGCAGAAGGGTATAAGGTCGTGATCCTCGGCTCAGGCGACAAGGAGTATGAAGATTTCTTCTCCGCCATGAAGGGGAGGTATCCGGACAGGGTTGCTTTGGTGCTGGGCTTTATTCCGGCTTTGGCGAAGAAAATATACGCTGCGAGCGATATGTTCTTGATGCCGTCTAAAAGCGAGCCGTGCGGTCTGGCACAGATGATTTCCCTGCGGTATGGAACGATTCCGATCGTCCGGGAAACAGGTGGTCTGCGTGACAGCATCTTCGACTGCGGCTCGCTTTCCGGAAACGGTTTTACCTTTAAGAGCTACAATGCCTATGACATGCTGGATGCGATCCGCCGTGCGAAATATCTTTATTATGATAAGCCCAACTGGGAAGGCCTCATGCGGCACGCGATCGGCTGTGACAACTCCTGGAAAAAGTCGGCGGCATCTTATGTCGATCTCTATAAAGAGGTTGTCGGTGAATAAATAATGCTGTAAAAGACGAAGAATTTTAATCGGCCCTTTTATGAGCAAAAATGGTATAAGAAGAACGCCTCCATTTTGAATGGAGGCGTTCTTCTTATACCTTATTTAAAAATTTCATTGACTCGGTAGCAAAGGGTCATCAGGCTATCGCTCAGATGTACGTTTTCGACGACGATATCGTCGTAGCTGAGGGTTAGGTCAAAGTGGCTGAAATTCCAAAACCCTTTGATCCCGAGAGCGACCAGCCGCTCGGCGATCGCCTGCGCCGACTCCTTTGGAATACAGAGCACCGCAATCTTCGGCGGATCGTCTTTACAGAATTCCTCAATTTCGTCGCTGTGGCGGATTACCACCCCGCCAATTTTTGTCCCGATCAGTTCCGGATTGATATCAAACGCGCCGACCAGCTTAAACCCGCGCTTTTCAAAATCGATGTGATTTGCAATCGCCTCCCCGAGATTCCCCACGCCGATGAGAATGCAGTTCTGAATTTTGTTCAGCCCGAGGATGTTAGCGATCTCTTCATGCAGGTCCTTAACATTGTACCCATACCCCTGCTGCCCGAAGCCGCCAAAACAGTTGAGATCCTGACGGATCTGCGAGGCGGTGAGCTGCATCATATCGGAAAGCTCCCGGGAGGAAATCCGCGTTTTTCCGTCTTTGAGCAGTTCGCTCAAAAAACGGTAATACCGCGGAAGCCGCCGGACAACCGAAATGGAGACCGCAGAGGATTTATTGGACATAGGGAAAGCCACCTTTCGTAAAATAGGCTAAGCAGCAATCCATAGCGAATGGGGAGCGGGGGTGGGTGTCTGTGAATTACTGAGGTAGAGCGGGAGCTTCCGATGTCAGAAGTCTCCCGCATCACTGAAATATCAGAGCAATTTTTCTAAACGCAGGCCGATCTCTTTCAAAAATGTTTCGGTGTCAACTTTCTTCTTGTTTTCTAAAGAAGAGAGAATGTAAAGATCGCCGGTCATGACGCCGTCCTCAATAGTCTGAACGGTCGCCTGCTCTAGCTTGTCGGCAAAACCCGCGAGCTCTGCGCTGTGATCCAATTCACCGCGTTTGCGCAGCGCGCCGCTCCAGGCAAAGATCGTCGCAACCGAGTTGGTCGAGGTCGGCTCGCCCTTTAAGTATTTGTAATAGTGGCGGGTAACGGTCCCGTGAGCCGCTTCATATTCATAAACGCCGTCCGGTGAAACGAGGACGGAGGTCATCATGCCGAGACTGCCGAAGGCGGTCGCAACCATATCGGACATGACGTCGCCGTCATAGTTTTTACAAGCCCAGATGTAACCTCCCTCCGAGCGGACGGTGCGGGCGACGACGTCGTCGATCAGGGTGTAGAAATACTCAATCCCCGCCTGCTCGAATTTCTCTTTATAATCCGTGTCGAAGATTTCCTGGAAAATGTCTTTGAAGCGATGGTCGTATTTTTTGGAGATGGTGTCCTTCGTCGCAAACCAAACATCCTGCTTGACGTCCAGTGCGTAGTTGAAGCAGGCGCGGGCAAAGCTGGCGATGCTGCTATCCAGATTGTGGACGCCCTGAACGACGCCGGGGGTCTTGTATTCGTGGATCAGCTGGCGGGTCTCGTTCCCGTCCTTGTCGGTGATGACGATCTCGGCTTTGGAGCCGGCCTCTACTGTCATCTCAGAGTTTTTATAGATATCGCCGTAAGCGTGGCGGGCGATGGTGATCGGCTTCGTCCAGGTGGGGATGTAAGAGGAAATCCCCTTGACGATGATCGGGCTTCTGAAAACGGTTCCGTCCAGAATTGCCCGGATGGTGCCGTTCGGGGATTTCCACATCTCGGAGAGCTGGTACTCCTCGACCCGCTGGGCGTTCGGGGTGATAGTCGCGCACTTGACCGCAACGCCGTACTTTTTCGTGGCGTTTGCCGAGTCGACTGTAACCTGATCCTTCGTCTCCTCCCGGTGCTTCAGGCCGAGATCGTAGTATTCCGTGTTCAGATCGATGTACGGAGTGAGCAGGATGTCCTTAATCATCTTCCAGATCACGCGGGTCATTTCGTCCCCGTCCATCTCGACCAAGGGCGTTTTCATCTGAATTTTATCTGCCATCTGTCAAACCTCCTGTCATTTTGAGAGATTCACTTACATTAGTTCTGCGCTTTGGTGTAGTTGAGCAGCCCTCCCGCGAGGAGGATTTCCTTCGCACGGCCGGACAGATCGTAAACCGCCTCGTAGCACTCCCCAGTCGTCAGGTTTTTCACCGTCAGCGGGGCGTCTGCCTTGATGCTTTCACGGATGTGTTCAATGCACAGGCTGTCCCCCTGGGAAATCCTGTCGTAGTCCGCTTCGTCTTTGAAGGTGAGCGGCAGGATCCCGGCGTTGACCAGATTGGAACGGTGGATGCGGGCAAAGCTCTTGACCAGCACGGCCTTGATCCCGAGATAGAGCGGGACGAGGGCGGCGTGCTCGCGGGAAGACCCCTGCCCGTAGTTCGCCCCGCCGACGACGATCCCTTTCCCCGCGGCCTTCGCGCGCTCCGCAAAGGTCGTGTCGCAGACTGCAAAGCAGTACTGGGAAAGGTAAGGGATGTTGGAGCGGTAGGGGAGGATTTTCGCCCCGGCGGGCATGATGTGGTCGGTGGTGA
>JAAWBP010000057.1 GCA_022792755.1 Oscillospiraceae bacterium
CTGCCCGCAGCCATGTTGGAGATCATCATCGGGATGAAAAAGACCGAAACCCGGTCCGGCCCTTTTTCCATCAGCTTGGTGTGCTCGGCTTCGATGGTGTGGAGCCCGCCGATCCCGCTGCCGACGATGACGCCGACCCGGTAAGGATCGAGGTCGCTGAAATCGGTTTTGCTGTCCTTGAGTGCGTCGAGGGCGGCGCCGACGGCAAACTGACAGTAACGATCCATCCGCCGGGTTTCCTTCTTTTCAATGTAAAGGGTCGGGTCGAAGTCCTTGACCTCGGCCGCCAGCTTTACAGGGACATCCGACGTGTCAAACGCCGTGATCGGCGCAATGCCGTGGCGCCCTTCCTTCAAGGACGCCCAGAACTCCGGCACTGTTTTTCCGATGGGGGTGATCGCCCCCATTCCGGTGATTACGACTCGTTTCATAACACTCACCCGTGATACAGAACTCACACAAAAGCGGTTAAAAACACTTTTGCACCCGGTATCGTTCCTTTCCTCGTTATTTTACGCTGTTCTTTTTAAAACGTCACATGGACATCGCACCGTCTACGACGATGACCTGCCCGCTGATATATCCCGCCGCATCGGAGGCGAGGAAGGCGACTGCCGCCGCGATCTCCTCCGGCTTGCCGAACCGCCCGAGTGGTACGCTCGAAAGGGCGGCTGCCTTCTGCTCATCGGTCAGCACGTCGGTCATCGGTGTCTCGATGAAGCCGGGCGCCACCGCGTTGACGGTTATGTTCCGCGGGCCGAGCTCCTTAGCCGCCGTCAGGGTCATCCCGACGACGCCCGCCTTGGTTGCAGAATAGTTGAATTGCCCCGGATTGCCGTAAAGCCCCGCAACCGAGGTGATATTGATGATATGGCCGCTGCGCTGGCGCATCATCACGCCGCTGACGTGGCGGGTCATATTGAAAACACCCTTGAAATTGACTGCGGCCACTGCATCGAACTGCGCCTCGGACATCCGGGCAAGCAGGCCGTCCTTGGTGATCCCGGCGTTGTTGACCAGCACGTCGATGGTTCCAAACCGCGCCTTGACCGCCTTTACCATCTCGGCGCAGGAGTCGAAGTTTGAAACGTCGCCGATAAAGCATTCCGCCTCCACGCCGCAGCTGCGGCAGGCTTCCACCACCTGATTTCCGCCGTTTTCCACTTCCCGTTCACTGTAGCAGTTGACCGCGATGTTGAACCCGTCGGAAGCGAGTTTCTTCCCAATCGCCGCCCCGATTCCCTGGGAGGCGCCCGTAATCAAAGCTGTCTTTGCCAAATGATAACACTCTCCTTTGCATTTGTCTATTCCAAAACACTGTTAGACGAAACAAACGTAATGTACCGCGCGGGATATCAGCGCCGCGATTATCACAGCTTGTGGATCGCATTCGCCCAGCCCGGGCACGGGCACGGAAGCATTCCGCCGCGTAAAACGCGTGCAGCCTGATTGCTTCGTCTAAGCGTTACTGCCATTCAATCAGAGCCGCCCCCGCGACCAGCCCCGCTCCAAAGCCGACAAAGCAGACCTTATCCCCTTTTTTCAGCCGGCCCGCGCGGTTGACTTCATCCAGGCAGATCGGGATGCAGGCGCTGGAAGTGTTCCCATACTTCTGGATGTTCACCGCAAACCGCTCCATCGGGAGATGGAGCCGCTGGGCCGCCGTTTCGATGATCCGGATATTCGCTTGATGCGGGATGATCAGGTCGATCTCCGCCGGGGTGATCCCCGCCTTTGCCGCGGCTTCGGTCACCGTCTCCGCCATGACCCTCGTTGCAAATTTATAGACTTCTTTGCCGTTCATGTAGAGGCAGCCCTCTTTATAATCCCCGTACTCGTCGTAATCCATCGCGGGAGAAGGGTTGCAGAAAGGGTTGCGGGTACCGTGGTACCGCCCGAAGATCTGGCCCGCCCCCATCCCCTCTACCTTCAAACTGGAGGTGAACAGCGCATCCGCCGCAGAGACGACAGCCGCCCCCGCCCCGTCCCCAAACAGGACGCAGGAGGCACGGTCTTCAAAATTGGTGACCCTGGAAAGCATTTCAGAGCCGACAATCAAAACGTTTTTGATCTTGTCGTCCGTCATGAGATACCGGTTTGCCAGGTCAAGGGCGTAAACGAACCCCGCGCAGGCACAGCTGATGTCAAAAGCAATCGCATTGACCGCACCCAGCTTCCCCTGCAATACGCAGGCAAGGGAGGGGGTGCAGTAATCCGGGGTGACGGTGGTGCCCAAAATTAAGTCGATTTCCTCCGGGCGGAGATTTGCCGAATCCAGCGCCTGACGCGCCGCCTTCAGCCCCATCGACCAACCGGGCTCCCCGTCCGAAAAATGGCGGGTACGGATTCCGGTCCGGGTGCGGATCCATTCATCCGACGTATCCAGAATTTTCGTAAACGCCTCGTTGTCGACACAAAGCGCCGGCAGATACGCTCCCGTTCCCTTGATCACTACGCCGCTCATTGCCACAGCCCCTTTCCTGTTTCTTGCATCCAAAGATGCAACCTGGTATAATCGTACATGGCCATAGACCGTTTATAAAACATTAAATAACCTATCCGCCCTGCGGGCATTCTGCCATGAAAGCAAGGCCGAAATGGCAGAATCGGCCATTGGGACGGAAGTGAGCAGTGCGAACGGATCGCCCCGGCCATAGGAGGTATAATAGTCGTTTCGCAACTATTATACCATATTCTTCCCTTATAATTGTTGGTTTTACGCGAATATTAATTTATTATTCATAAAATTGACACTCTTTTTTATCAACTTGCAAGGTGCAAAAAGCGGTGTTTTCCACACTTTTAACATTTTGATTGTTGAAAAAAGTTCCGCTTAAGTGACCGGCGTCTGCTGTTCACATGCGGCAAAACCAGTTTCACCGCCGCGATTTGCTCAAACTTTCAACAGCTTGTACGGACGGTCTGACAACTAAACACGGAGGTCTTTGCCATGGAACATTACGCTTTGACCGGATACCCGCTCGGGCATTCGGTTTCCCCTGCAATCCACGAACGGCTTTTCGCGCTCTCCGGGCGTTCCGGCTGTGATTACCGGCTGCTTTCCATCCCGCCGGAAGCGCTTTCCGGGGAGATCGAAACGCTTTCCCGGCTAAACGGATTCAACGTCACCATCCCCCACAAGCAGGCGGTGATCCCTCACCTCTCCGCTCTGGACGGCTCTGCCGCACGGTACGGTGCAGTCAACACCGTCCTTTGCAGGGACGGGCGGACAACCGGCTATAACACTGACGTCACCGGCTTCCTCAAAAGTGTGGAACGGCTGGGACAGTCCTTCTCCGGCAAGCGGGTTCTGGTTCTCGGATACGGCGGCGCCGGGCGGATGATGGCGATGGAAGCCGCTTACCAAGGCGCATGCGAAGTCTCGGTCGCCGCCCGGCAGGGCAGCTTGAAAAATGCGGAAGCGCTTACTGTGGAAATCAGGCAGAAGAGCCCTGCCTGCCGTGTCTCGGCCCTGGCGATGGAGCAGGTGACGGGCGGATACGACCTGGTCGTCAACTCCACCCCTGCCGGGATGTACC
This sequence comes from Oscillospiraceae bacterium, assembly GCA_022792755.1. Lineage (GTDB taxonomy): Bacteria > Bacillota > Clostridia > Oscillospirales > Ruminococcaceae > Metaruminococcus_A. The sequence goes on from JAAWBP010000057.1 coordinate 3,540, forward strand.
CCAACCTGGGGGTCTCCCCGCTGCGAAGGGAGCAGCTGGAGGGGTGCGGTGCGCTTTTCGACGCCATCTACAACCCTGCTGAGACTCGGCTGATGGCGGATGCGAGAGCTCTCGGCATCCCTGTCGCGGGCGGGATGACCATGCTGGTCTGGCAGGCGGCGGCAGCTCATGAAATCTGGTATGGGACTTGCTTTCAAGCGGAGGAAATTGAGCGGCTGATCGCTGAGATGGAGGACTATGTTGTCCGGCATTTTCAGGAAAGTCCTGCAAAGGAGGGGCGTTCATGAACCACGTTTTTTTATGCGGCTTCATGGGATGCGGCAAAACGACGGTAGGCCGTGCCGCGGCCCGGCTGGCCGGAGTTTCCTTCATCGACCTGGACAAGGTGATCGCCGCGCAGGCCGGGAAGACGATCCCCGAAATTTTTGCGGAGGACGGGGAAGCCTGTTTCCGGGAACTGGAGGCTTCCCTCCTCGCTGAGGAGGCGGCTTCCACCCGCCCCTCAATCGTCGCAACGGGGGGCGGCGCGTTGGTTTCCCCCTCCAATGCGGCGCTCTGCCGGAAGCACGGCAGTGTCGTCTTTCTTGACGTACCTTTCGAGGTTTGTTACAGCAGGATCCACCGGGATCCCAACCGCCCTGTTGCCGCCGCGCGGAGCCGGGAGGAGCTCCTCGAGCTGTTCGAACAGCGGCGGGAGCACTACCTCGCCGGTTCTTCCCTAACCCTCCAGAACGGGCCGCTCGACACGCTCGCGGAAAGGGTCGCTGAGCTCCTTCCTCGGCAGGACGGCTGAACTTGATTATGCGAAAGGGAGGGGTGCAGAATGCGCCTTTATTTTAAGCAGCGTCTATTTTCCTGGTTCGACAGCTACGATATCTACGACGAGGCCGGGCAAACCGTCTACACCGTGCAGGGGAAGCCCGCATGGGGGCACCGCCTTGAAATCTTCGATTCGGCCGGCATTTTTCTAGGCCGGATCAAGGAAGAGGTTTTTACCTTCCTTCCGCGTTTCCGCCTTTATTCGGGTGAAACGCTGGTCGGGGAGATCCGGAAAAATTTTACCCTCTTCAAGCCCTCTTTCACGCTGGACTGCTGCGGATGGCAGGTGAGCGGCGATTTCTGGGGGTGGGAGTACCAGGTGCTCGACTCCGCCGGCGGGTTGGTGATGACGGCGTCCAAGGAGCTGTTCCGGATGACCGACACCTATGTCCTCGACATCGTCAACCCAGCCGACGCCCTTTTCTGCCTGATGGTCGTCCTCGCCATCGACGCGGAAAAATGCTCGGGCGCCGGGTGACCCCGTGTCCGTGCCCGGACTGGGCAAACGCGGCCGGGTGATCCCGGCCGAACAGACGCGATACGCAGATAGTGACAGACCTATTGGCTTGTAACCCGCGAGGTACGTAGCGTGTACAAAGCGCCTCGCAGGTTTAAAACTGAGAGAATGGCAGTACGTTGGTGTGCGAAGTACCAGCAGGGGTACCCTGCCCCGCGAGACACATTGCACTTGTTTTATCTTATGATTCCCTGATAGAAAACCAGGAGCGGTGCAGATTTTTCTGCGCCGCTCCTAGTTGTTTTCCTTTGATTTATTCCGCCGGGCTGGAAGCCGCCTGCGTATCCTCCAGCACCGTGGAGCCCTTCTGGTCGTTCGGGACGACGCAGACCCAGGTCTTCCCGGGGTTGAAGGAAACCGCACCGCCTTCGCTGTCGGTGAGCTTAAACATGGCGTTATATGTACCCTTGCTCCAGTTTAATTCCTGCACCTTCCCCTTGGAGAGATAATACCCCTCCCCGCTGGTTAAGTCGTACCGGGTGAGGTAGGTGTCCCCGATCTTAGAGGTGGGCGCGTAGAGGATCACGACATTGTCGACCGCCACCTGCTGCTGGTTGTTCGCGTCGATATGCGCCTGCCCATACTGGCTTTTCAGGTATTTCCCGCTGCTCTGGTCATACTCGAAGACCGCCGTGGTGTAGCCGGAAAAGCGAACCGTCGCCCGGTCGGCCGAACCGTCGGAAAGCGCCGCCGTTTCCCCCGGCTCCACAAAGTGAAAGGCGGATGGGCAGCTGTGGGACATGGAAAAGCCCTTTTTGCTGATTGCGGGCTCCAAAAGCTCGGTGCTGGTGTAGAAGGTGTGCTCCCTGCTAATCCCGCTGCTCACCTTGCCCTGATCCTGCAGGAAGGCTGTCCCGGAAAAGGCCATCCCGTCGATGTCTTCGATTTTATATTCGCTGAGGGCGTCGTAGCCGGTGGTGCTGCCACCGAAGTGGACAAACAGGGCGTGGAACGGCTCGCTGAACTGGGGATAATACTCCCGCACCGACCGGACCGGACCGACCTTCGGCACCGCGTCGGGATCGGCGTACATACACATCAGACGGGTGATCCCGCCCTCCGTCACCGCCTCATAAACCAGGTCGGCTTCGGAAATCCCCCACTGCGGCAGGGAGTCCTTGATGTTGCTCACCATGACGGCAACCGGGCGCTTCCCCACCGCGTCCGGGTTGAAGCCGTCCTCCCCCGTCAGGGGATTGATCACAACTTTCGCCGGTTCGGACGAAGCCGGATCGGAGGAGAGATCAGAGGGCCCGCTGTTCTCGCCGCCGCTCCCGTCGCACCCGGAGAGCAGTGTAAGCCCCAGGGCCGCCGCTAAAATCAAGGCTGTCATCTTCTTTTTCATTTGAAATACCTCTTTTCTTGAAAACTGGTGTCCTTTTTTATTCCGTATAGCTCAGCTTGACAATGTTCTGATCCTCAATAAAGTTTTCCACGTTATAGACGAAAAGGATCTGGTCATAGCTGCCGAGGTCGACCTTTTTCCCCAGGTCGACGTTGAGGTAGCGCAGATCCGCCATTGTGATCTCCGCGTAATGCTGGCTCAGGAAGGGAACCAGACTGTGGGCGTAGGAATCCTTGATGACCAGCAGCTTTTTCCCCTCCGGCGCATTGGTAAAGACGGTGACAAAGGGCTGGTTGTCCCCCAGGAAGGAAGAATACTTGTCCTTCTGGTCGAGATATCCCCGGAAGTACATGCTGTCGTAAACCTTTTGGGAACTGCCGGTATTCACCACGACCCGTTCCACCTTTGTCCCCTTGGGATAGCTGTAATAGTCGATCGTGTCCGGGCCGGTCTGGTCGCAGATCACCTTGGAGTAAAGGGTTCCGAAAAAGTCGTGGGAAGCGTGCTGGATGTCGAAGCTGCTCAGCGAAACCGTCTGGTAGCCCAGCGGCCGGGAGGCCGCGCTGTACCCGAGATAGGCGCCCAGGCTGGTCCAGTGGTGGTCGGTCTTATAGTAGATATAGTCGTCTTTTGAGGAGGAGAGGGGGGAGTAGACATCCACCGTCGAAAGCTTCCCTCCCATCCGGCTGTAGACGCTTTCGATGAGCATCTTCTGGTTGAGGACCGGGGCGTTTGGAGCCAACAGGTCTTTCTGGATTTCACAGGCGGTAGGAATTAACATCATCGCACAAGGCACCCCGACCCGGTCGGCGAAGCCCGTGATCGCGCTGACATTCTTTGCAACCAGGGTGCGGTCATAATCCTCCACCTTCTGGATCAGCCGATCTTTGAGGATAAAAACCCCGTTTACCTCCTTTTTCCCGGCCAGCAGCTCGCTCTTCGTCTTGGCGGCGATCCACCCGTCCCGCAGGATGAAATGGTCGGCGAAGTAGGCTTCGAACCCCTTCATGAACCTGCCGTCCTGGATCGTCTCCCAGGTGAGGGCCGGGAACTCGGCCAGGACGCGGTTCTCATTTTCCGAAAACTTTTTTTGAGGGAGGAACAGGATCAAAAGCGGGACGACCGCGATCGTCAAAAAGAAGAGGAGCGCCGATATTTTTTTTGCGTTTGTCATCCTTTCACCCCCTAAAAACGGAAATACAGAAACGGGTTGTAGGTAGAATTGACGAGGAAGGCTGTGCAGAGGAGGAGCAGGCAGGCCTCAAACACCGGGGAAGCGTACCGGACGCAGACCGGGAACCTCCCCGAAATCTTCTCCACCAGCCTTTTGGGGTAATTCGTCGCGCTCACGGCGCAGATCAACAGCAGAAGGAGGTAGGAGGTGAGCAGGTAGAGCGACTGGCCGTCGAAAAAGACCCCGCCGTTGCCGCCGAACATCGCCGCCAAGTACTGCCCCACATTCCCGAGGCTGTCGAACTCGAACAGCACCCAGCCGAAAACGACCAGCAGGAAGGAATAGGCCACCTGGAGCACCGCCGGGAGCTTTTTGAGGTATTTCCCCAAAAAGAAGCGCTCGAGGATGATGAGCACCCCGAAATAGAGCCCCCAGAGGATAAAATTCCAGCTGGCGCCGTGCCAGAGCCCGGTGAGGAACCAAACCACCAGCAGGTTGCGCAGCAGCCTGAGCGTCCCCACCCGGTTGCCGCCCATCGGGATATAGACATAGCTGCGGAACCAGGAGCCGAGCGTGATATGCCACCGGCGCCAGAATTCGGAGATGCTTTTGGAAAGATAAGGGTAGTCGAAATTCTGCGGGAAGTTAAAGCCCATCATCTTCCCCATCCCGACCGCCATGTCCGAGTAGCCGGAAAAGTCGAAATAAATCTGGAAGGTGAAGGCCAAAATCCCCAGCCAGGCGGTCAGCACCGAAAGCTCGTCGAGCGGGGAAGCTTTCACCGTCGTCCAGAGCATCCCAATGTTGTTGGCGAGCAGCACCTTCTTCCCGAGCCCCCGCAGGAAGATGCCGACCCCCTCCCCGACTTTGGTCAGGGTGACTGTGCGATGCTCCAGCTCAGCCGCCACCTCCTTGTACCGGACGATCGGCCCGGCGACGATCTGCGGGAAGAGGGTGACGTAAGCCGCGTAATTGATGAAATTTTTCTGCACCGTGATATTCCGCATATACATATCCAGCGTGTAAGACATGCTCTGGAAGGTGTAGAATGAAATCCCGATCGGCAGCGGGAGCTTTGGATCGATGAGCGAAAGGCCGAACACCTGGTTTAGGTTTGCAATGACAAACGAGCTGTACTTGAAGATGCAAAGGAGGAGGAGATTGACCGAAACAGCCGTAACCATACAAGCGAGCCGCGCCTTCGGCCGCTCTTCGAAGCGGGCGATCAGCCGCCCGGCGGTGTAATCCACCAGGGTGGTAAAAAGCATGAGGCAGACGTAGACCGGCTCCCCCCAGGCGTAAAAAAGAACGCCGGAGACCAGGATCAGCAAGTTCTTGAGCTGTTTGGGAGCGGCGTAATAAACCAGCATCACAAGCGGCAGGAACACATATAAAAAGGTCACGCTCGAAAATACCATTCTACTCGTCACGCGATACAAATGCCGCGCAAAAGGCCGTATTGTCACAGCCTGTCACGCCCGGTATCGCCCCTTCCTTTCTATTTTTCACCCGGATTCTCCCCGTCCATCCCGGAGACGAGCCGGAACAATTCCTCCCTCGCCACCCTCTTGTTCAAAAGGGCGACGAGGGCGTTTGCACTCAGCCGCTCCGGCAGGCCCAGCTCCAGCAGGAACCGCTTCCTGCGCGCCGCGCTGTCCGGCCTTCCGCTGAGGCCGAGCTCGTACAGATCCGCCTTGGTGATCCCCCCGGCGGACGGCGGGCAGGCGATGACGCCGCTTTCCTCCAGCGCCTTCCTCAGCAGCGGGAGCGGAAGCCCCTCCACCCCCAGCTTCCCCTCTTTTGAGGGCGCCGCCTTCCGCTTCTCCTTCCCGAAGACGTCCGGGATATAGAGGTGGTAGACCTCGCAACCCTTTAAAAGAGAGTTCAAGAATCCTCGGATTTGAAACCCGGCGGCGTCCGAATCGGTCGCGATGACCGCGCCGTATTCCTCCGCCAGGCGGCGGATCAGCTTCTGCTTTTCACGGTCCCGGTAGATTCCAAACCCATCCGTTTTAATTATAACCGCATTGAGCAGAGATTCAAGCTTTATTTTATCGTACTTCCCCTCCGAGACGACGATCTGCCGGAGGGTGATCTTCCCGCCGCTCTCCATCATCCGTCCCCCGTCCGGAGCCGCACCAGAGCAGCCTCGAGCAGCTCGTAGGAATCCGCCTTGCTGGACTTTAACCGCAAGTCGAGCTCGTGGAGCAGCCCGATCCCCCGGCGGAGGGCACCGATCTCTGTCCGCGCCGCGCTGCGGAAGGCGTTGTCCACCCGGAACCGCACCCGAGGGTTGTACCCGAAATCAGCGGCAGCCTCCGCCGCATTCTTCCCGGCCGCTAGGGCGCATTTGGCGCGGTAAAGGTCGAGGAAAGCGCTGTTGAGCGCCCCCGCGACTGCAATCGGCTCCGCCCGCTGGGCTTTCAGCGCAGCCACCGCGTGGAGCGCCGTGTCCAGATCACCGCGGAGTGCCGCATTCGCGAGGTCGAAGGCCGTGGCGTCTATCGTCTTTTCCACAAGGGCGTCCACCGTTTCCGCGGTGATCTCCCCCGCCCCGGTGAAGGCGACCAGCTTTTCCAGATCCTTAAGCAGCGTGGTCAGGTCGTTCCCCACCGATTCAACCAGCCTCCCCGCCGCCGCAGAGGGCAGGAAACAGTCTGCCTTCGCCGCTTCGCCGGAAAGGTATTTCGCCAGATCGCCTTTCGAAAGGGGCGGGAATTCCACGACCGTCCCATTTTTTTCCATGAACTTCAAAAAGTTCTGCACCTTCCGGCTGGCCTTGACCAGCAGTTCAAAGCCGGTGACGTAAATCACCAGCACGGTGCTCTCCGGCAGCTCCTCCACCAGCTTTTGAAGCCGTTTGAGCTCCTCCGCCGGGAGTTGGTCGGGGTTCAGGTCGTGGAGGACGACCGCTTTCCGGGGCGCCATCATGGGCAGGTTCTGGGCGGCATCCTCGACCGCACTCCAATCGAGCTCCCTTTTTTCCGCCTCAAACCGCTGGAGATTGAAAGCGGCCATCCCCGGCACAACCCGCTTTAAAAGCCGTTCCAGGTATCTGGATAGGAGATACTGCTCGCTCCCGTACAGAAAATAGGCGCCGGAAAGCTCGTTTTTTTTGATTTCACCGCCCAGCTTCTTAAAATCAATTTTTGCCATAAACCCGCCTCCTTATTCCGCAGTCCGGTAGCAGCCGCCCCAATCGGGGTAGAACAGGGTCGTCCGCACCGATTCATAACCAGGGATCACCTGCTCGCTCCGGTCGCCCGTATCCTCTTTGGGGGTGAGAAGGAGGATCTGCTCCGCGGGGATCACATCCCGGTCGGTGGTCGATTCGGCTGCCGTGACCAACCTGGCCGGTTCCTCCAGATAGGGGAGGGCATCCCTGAGGTCCTGCGCCGCGAGGTACCGCTCCCCGCGGTAGATGACCTCCACGACCGGCATCTTCATCCCGTAAATCCGGATCGTCGTCCCGTCGGGATAGGCGAGCTCCAGCCCGTCCATCGAAAAGAGCCTGTCCTGTTCGACGTCGTGGGGATAGCTTTCCGTACTCAGCGCTTCACCGCTGAGCGCAAGGTGTTTGATTTCGAACAGCTCCGAAAAGGTTCCGGTGATCTGCCCCGTCCTCCGGTTTCCGTCCGGCTGGATGTAAAGGTCGATCTTCTCGACGCCCCGCGCCCGCAGCTCGCGGCGCAGGGCCGTTGCCGCCGAGGTGTTGGAGCAGCCGTAAACGAAATTCAAGCCGCCCGCTTCGATCAAAACGCCGGATTCCTCCCCGGAGCGGACGGCTGTCACCGCGATGGAATGATCCGACAAAAACCGCTCTGCTGCGAACAGGGAGACGAGAACCAGAAAGGACGCTGCGGTGATATAGAACAAAACTTTCGGTTTCCGCCTTCCAAACAGCCTGTAGTACAGAAACCCCGCAAGGCTCAGGACAAACCAGAGCTGGACAATTCCTTTCCCAAGCGGCAGGTAGGCAAACGGCGCACCCACCGCGATCTCCGCTCCGCGGTCGATGACAGTGACCGCCCAGGAACAGGCGCCGCCGCTGAGTGCCGCGAGCGGGCTCAAAAACGGAACCAGCCCCAGGAAAGCTGTGGCAAAGCCCGCGAACATGGCAACCGAGACAAAGAGGTTGATCACCGGGTTGAGCAGAATCCCAACCAGAGAGACCTCTTGGAAACAGAGGAGGGTGACCGGAAGCGTCCCCAGCACCGCCGCAATCGAAACGGTGAACAGTGAGACGACGCTCTTTCCCCGGCTTCCCCAGATTTTCAGTGCCTTGCAGACCCGGTCCCGCATCGGGCGGGCGAGGAGCAGGATTCCCAGCGTCGCCGAAGCCGAGAGGAGAAACCCGACGTCGTACATGATGTACGGATTGGAAAGGGAGATGAACAGGCAGGCGATTCCGAGCGAATTGAGCCCGTTCGCCGGGCGGCGGAAAAGCTGCCCGGCAAGGAGGATCAGCATCATGATCCCCGCGCGGAGTACGGACGGCCTGCAGCCCGCAAGCAGCATAAACCCCAGCACCGCGAAGATGCCGAGGCCGGCCGACAGCCGTTTGTTGAGCCGCAGCAGGGCGAACAGCCCCATTGTCAGCTGTACCACAATCGTCATATGTAAGCCCGAAACGCTGAACAGGTGGGAGACCCCGGCCCGGCTGAAGGTGATCCTCTTCATCTCGTCCAGACTGGAGCTGCCGCCGAGCAGCATCCCGGATGCGATCTGCGCGCTGTCGGAGGGCATGTTCTTTTCGACGGAGGCCCTGAGCAGGTCCCGAAGGAGGTGAAAGGAGGCGCTGAGGCTGAACTTTTCCGGAGGGAGAACTTCCACCTGTGCATCCGACGCCGCATTTCCCCGGAGAAAGAGGCCGTGGGATTTATAGTAATCCCCGAGCACCCTCCCCTCCGCAGGCTGGTTGAGCTCCAGCTTCATTCGGGTTTCAACGATGTCCCCGTAGGTGACGCCGAGATCCTCCCTGGAATAATGGAGCACCCCAACCGGTTCGACCGGCCGCCCATCGGCCTCCAGCAAACGAAGCTCGTAGGAGTAAAAACCATTCCCAGGGCTGAAATCCTCCACCGCGAGCTTGACCGAAACCGTCTGGCCGTCCAGCCGGGCCGCGGGTTCGTAGACCGTACGGGTGTAAAAGAAAAAGACGCCGAAGGCCAAAACCGTCGCGGAAGCGACACACCAAAAGCTCCGGCTCGCCCGCAGGGACTTCACACAGAGCCCGACGACCAGCAAAATCAGGAGCGCCGGAAAACCCCAGGCCAGTTTTCCAGCGCCCAAAACGGCGGCCGCCAGCAGAGCGGCCGCGTACCCATACCCAAACCGCGCGAGTTTCTGCGTTTTCATCCCTTTGCTCCATTCCGGTTTTCAGTCATCACTTCTCAAACAGAGGGAGCTCCTCCAAAAAGATGATGTCGTCCCGGTTCGCCGCTTCCCCTTCGGCGAGGACGGTCGCAATCCCAGCAATCTTCCCGCCCGCGACATTTGCAAGCTCTGTCAGGGCGTTGAGGGATTCCCCTGTGCTGATGACGTCGTCGACGATCAAAATCCGTTTCCCCTTGAGAAGCTCGATGTCGTACCGGTCGATGTAGAGGGTCTGCATATGCATCGTGGTGATCGACTTCACGTCCACCTTGACCGGGTCTTTCATGTAGAGCTTCAAGCCCTTCCGGGCGACGACGTACCGCTCGCCGAGCTGGCGGGCCATTTCATAGGCAAGGGGGATCCCCTTGGCTTCGGCCGTCAGGATCACATCGTGCTCCGGCACCTTTTTGATCAGCTCGGATGCACAGGCGACCGTCAGCTCTACGTCGGTAAACATGACAAACCCCGCAATATCCAGGTGTTCATTGACCGGGCAGATGGGGAGCTCGCGGGTCAGGCCCGCGACCTTCAGGGTATAGGTTTCATTCATTGCAAAGACCTCCGTTCTCATAATGCCGGCGGATATCCGGCACACGGCGCGCCTGTTAAAAGGCGCACCGGGCACCCATTACACCGATTCTATAGGCTCACGCCATTTTTTCGCTGAGTTTTTTCCCGCCGAGGACATGGAAATGCAGATGTTTGACCGTCTGCGCGCCGTCCTCGCCGCAGTTGGTGATCACGCGGAACCCGTCCCCCAGCCCGAGCTCCGCCGCGAGCTTCGCAATCACTTCGAAGATATAGGCGACCACAGCGGAATTTTCCGCCGTAATCTCAGCCGCGCTTTCGATATGCGCCTTCGGAATGATCAGAAAATGCACCGGAGCCTGGGGGTTGATATCGTAAAACGCATAGACCCAGTCGTCCTCATAAACCTTTTTGCTGGGGATCTCCCCGGCGACGATCTTACAAAACAAACAATCCATCTTCGTTTCTCCTCTCTAATTACAGTGACGTCAGCTTCTCTACCAAAGACGGCAGGAAGGAAAGCGCCTCGTCCATCTTGTACGGGTCAGAGACGCCGGCCATCGCCATATTGGGCCGGCCGCCGCCCTTTCCGCCGGCGATTGCCGCGATCTCCTTGATGACCACACCGGCCACCACCCCTTTTTCGATTGCCTGCGGGCCGCAGGCTGCCACCAGCGTGCCTTTTCCGTCCCGGATCGTCCCGACGACCAGAACCGAATTGGGGATCGAGCCCGTCATCTTATCCGCAATCTTCTTTAAGGATTCTGGGTTCGCATTGTGGAACAGGAAGGAGGCAACCCGCAGGCCGCCAACTTCGACGGTGTTTTCCGCCACCCCTTTGGCCTGAATTTCCGCAAACTCAGCGTTGATCTTCTCGAGCAGCTTCTCCTTTTCCTTGAGCTCCGCCGAAAGGGCAGCGCACCGGTCGGGCAGCTCGGCTGGATTGGTGACCTTGAGGGTCTGGCAGCATTTTGCCAGCATCTCGTTGGTGCCGTCGATCAGCTCTAAAACGCCTGCGCCGGTCACCGCCTCGATCCGGCGGACGCCGGCCGCGACCGAGCTTTCGCTGACGATCTTGAACAGGCCGATCTTCCCGGTGTTGTCCACATGGGTGCCGCCGCAGAGTTCGATGGAGTACTCCCCGATGTCGCAGACCCGGACGACATCGCCGTATTTTTCCCCGAAGAGAGCCATCGCCCCCTTCGCCTTCGCCGCCTCGATATCAGTTTCATACAGCTTGACGTCGACGGCGGAAAGGATCGCACTGTTGACGTCGAGCTCAATGGTTTTGAGCTCCTCCGGGGTCAGGGCCTGGAAATGGGAGAAGTCGAACCGCAGCCGCTGCGCCGTGACGAGCTGGCCGGCCTGGTGGACGTAATTGCCCAGCGTCTTGCGCAGCGCCGCCTGCAACAGATGGGCGGAGGTGTGGTTGCGCATGACCGCCCGGCGGTTCGGAGCGTCCACCTCTGACTGAGCGGTCTCGCCAACCGAAACTGAACCCTCTTCGACAGCGCCGTAGTGGATGAAATGCCCGCCGTCGTCCTTCTGGCAGTCGGTCACCCGGAACAATCCGTTTCCTGTTTTGATCACGCCGATGTCGGCGATCTGTCCGCCGCTTTCCGCGTAGAAGGGGGTGCGGTCGAGGACGACCACGCCCTTGCTCCCGGCGTTGATCTCGCCCGCGAGCTCCCCTTCGGCCGCAAGCGCCAGGATTTCCGCATCGCAGGAAAACATTTCATACCCTGTAAATTCCGTCGCGGGATGGGCGCTCAGCTCGAGCGAGTCGTCCTTCCAGGCGACGTCGCCGCCCGCGAAATGGGCGGTGCGGGCCCGCTCCCGCTGCTCCTTCATCAGCTCCGTAAACCGCGCCTCGTCGACCGAAATCCCCCGCTCGGCGGTGATTTCCATCGTGAGGTCGAGCGGGAAGCCGAAGGTGTCGTACAGCTTGAACGCATCGTCCCCCGTGAGGATTTTCTCCTCCTTGCTCTCCATCCGGTCGAGGATCGAGGAGAGCAGCTCCATCCCCTTGTCGACCGTTTTCCCGAAGTTCTCTTCTTCCACCCGGACGACCTTTTTGATGTAGTCCGCCTTCTGCCCGAGCTCAGGGTAGGCCGTGCGGTTTTCGTGGATGACTGTGTCCACCACCTCGAACAAAAACGGCTTGTCAATCCCGAGCAGGCGTCCGTGGCGCGCTGCCCGGCGGAGGAGCCTGCGCAGGACATAGCCCCGCCCTTCGTTGGAGGGAAGCACCCCGTCCCCCACCATGAAGACGGTAGAACGGACATGGTCGGTGATCACGCGGAGGGAGACATCGGTTTTTTCATTTTCTTTATAGGAGACGCCGGCGATCCGGCTGATGTGCTTCATGATGTTCTGGATCGTGTCGACTTCAAAGAGGTTGTCGACCCCCTGGGTGATGCAGGCGAGCCGCTCCAGCCCCATGCCAGTGTCGATATTCGGGTGCTCCATCCGCTCGTAGTGGCCGTCGCCGTCGCCGTTGAACTGGGAGAAGACGAGGTTCCAGAACTCGACATACCGGTCGCAGTCGCAGCCCACGCCGCAGGTGGGCTTTCCGCAGCCGTATTCCTCGCCACGGTCGAAATAAATCTCGGAGCAGGGGCCGCAGGGGCCGGAGCCGATCTCCCAGAAGTTGTCCTCTTTCCCCAGCCGGACGATCCGCTTCGGATCGACCCCGACCTCGTTGACCCAGATGTCGAACGCCTCGTCGTCATCCTCATAAATCGAGACCCAGAGCCGGTCGAGGGGCATCTTGACGACCTCGGTGATGAACTCCCAGGCCCATTTGGTCGCCTCGTGCTTGAAATAATCGCCGAACGAGAAATTCCCGAGCATCTCGAAAAAGGTGCCGTGGCGGGAGGTCTTCCCGACGTTTTCGATATCCGGCGTGCGGATGCACTTCTGGCAGGTGGTGACCCGCTTGTTCGGGGGAACCGCCTGCCCCAGGAAAAATTTTTTCATCGGCGCCATGCCGGAGTTGATGAGCAGCAGGCTGCTGTCGCCGATCGGCACCAAGGGAAAGCTCGCCAGACGGGTGTGCTCCTTGGACTCGAAAAAGCTTAAAAACTGCTCGCGCAGGTCGTTGAGTGAAGTCCACTCCATTGTTGCAACATTCCTTTCAAATGGCCGGTACCGCCGCCGGACAAACAAAAACAGCCTCCCTCCGCAGAAATCCTGGGACGAAGACTGATGTTTCCGTGGTACCACCCGGTTTGGGCCCCTCCGGACGGAAAAGCCCCGCTTTGTACTTCCTTAACGCGGAAAACGACGCGCTTCCCCCGCTCTGCAACAGGCTGGCGCGCAGCTCCAAGGCGGCGCTCCATCCTCACCCAAAAGCCTCACACCAGCCGGCTTCTCTCTGACCTGGGCTGTCGACGGATTGACCTTTTCACAGCGGTTACTATATTAAAGTTATTTTACCATCCTTTTTCCAAAAAGTCAACGCGTTCCGAGCTCCTCCCTGATTTCTTCCAAAAGGGTCAGCTGGTCGGCGATCTCGGCAAAGACCGGCCCGGCGCTCGCGTTGCCCGTCTTGCCGTCCTCCACCACGACAGCGACGGCGTACCGGGGCGATTCGGCCGGAAAATACCCGGCAAACCAGGCGTCCAGCTTTTCGACCCCCGCCTCGTCAAACCGCCCTGTCTGCGCCGTCCCGGTCTTCCCCGCCGCCGAGACCCGGGTCGGTTTCGCCTTCATATTCTCCTTTTCCTCAACACAGGCCTCCAAAAAGGTGCGGAGGGTTTGGGCGGTTTCCTCGCTCATCGCGTAGAGCGGCGCCGACCCTTCCTTGACCTCGCTCAGCGTTTCGCCGTCCCGGGTGATCCCCTCCACCAGCTGGGCAATCGGTGTTCTGCCGCCGTTTACCACCGAAGAGGTCATCTGGCAGAGCTGGATGGGGGTCGCTAACATCCTGCCCTGCCCGAAGCTCAGGTTGGCCACCGCCGCCGGGTTGACCAGCTCGCCAGCGTCCGGAAGGATCCCCGCACTGGTGAAAAGCCCGTCTGCCAGTTCGGTCTGTCGTCCAAAAGAAAGGTTGGAGGCGAACTCCAGAATCTTCTCCGGCCCGAGTTCGAGCCCCAGGCTGACGTAGTAGGGGTTGCAGGATTCGATCATCGCCTTGCGCATGTCGACCGTCCCATGCCCCGAAAGGATGTGGCAGTGGAACAGCTGCCCGCTGACGTCGATCAGCCCGGTGCAGTCATAGGAAAGGCTGGCGGGAATCCCCGACTCGAGGGCGGCGGCGCTCAAAACCGTTTTAAAGGTGGAACCGACCGGGAAGGCGGAAAAGCAGCGGTTTAGAAGCGGGCCTCCATCTTTCTCGAGGCTCGCCGCAATATCATTTGGGTCATATTCGGGGAAGCTGGCACAGGCCAGCAGCTTTCCAGTGGATGGCTCCATGACGACGACCGCGCCTTGTCCGATCATCTTGCTCCCGATGTTCTCGCAGACCGCCTGGATTTCCCGGTCGATGGTCAGGACGACGCCGGATTCCGCGTCCCCGCTCTTTTTAACGGCCGTGTTGTCCGTTTTCAGCGCTTCCCCCAATCCGTTGAGGGTGTAATTTACCTCGATGGTCTCCCCCGCCTGGGAGAGAAAATCGTCGTATGCCTTTTCGATCCCGGCGACCCCTTTCCCCTCACCGTCGACATATCCGATAATGTGGGAGGCGATCTGGTCCCCGCCGTACCGCTTCGCCACCTCCACCGGGAGGACGCCGTCGGCCTTTGTATCCTTGGGAAGCAGGTCGGTCAAAAAGGGCCGTCCCTGCTTGATGCTCTGGTAAAGGGTGTCCCGCTCCGCTTCCTCCACCGCATCCAGCAGCCCGGCGGTCGTCTCGGGCTGGGGCAGAACCGCCGAAACGGTGGTGGATTCGGTGTTCACCAAGCTTTTAAAGCTGCGGTCGTAGATCTGCCCCCGGGTTTTCCCCACCGTCAGGGTATAGCTGCGCTGGTTGAGCGCCGTTTCCTTTAGCTCCTCCGAAGCCGTCAAGGTCGCCACCCTGACGTTGAGGAGCGACATCAGGACGCAGAATATCGAAAAGATTGCGATCATCCGTTTAGACAAGCTATGTTCCCTCCCATCCGCAGCCGTCCGCGCTGTTTTCGACGCTTGAAAAATTTGAGATGGCGGATGCGGTTTTACCGATTTGGGCACGCTTTCTCACAGCCTTATGAAAAAGCGGCGCCTCTGGCTAACTATTCTGCCCGGAACGCGGCGGTTTATCACGGAAAAAGGGATGTATTTCTTGTAAAAAAAACGGTTCTGTGATAGAATAAAAGCAATATTTTGAATTGCGTGAGAGAGCACAGAACCCGCTCACGCGGCTTGTCGGCTGCCAGGTGAAAAAGCGCGCGCTTTTCTTCCTGCTTCAGTCAAAATCAGGGGCGGTTTTCTCCGGGTCAAAGCAAAGCGGAACCAGCCCTCGTCCGCGTTGTAAAATCGATTGAAATGATAGAAAGTGGTGTTTTTTTTGAATCATCAGACCGTTTTGGTTCTGGATTTCGGCGGCCAGTACAACCAGCTGATTGCGCGGCGTGTCCGCGAGTGCGGCGTCTACTGCGAGGTAAAGTCTTATAAAACCCCGTTGGAGGAGATCAAACGGATGAAGCCTGTCGGGATCATCTTCACCGGCGGCCCTAACAGCGCCTATCTGGAGGATTCCCCCCACATTTCCCGGGAAATTTTCGAGCTGGGCATCCCGGTGCTCGGCATCTGCTACGGAATCCATCTGATGGCGCACCTGCTCGGCGGAAACGTAACGGCCGCCGTGACCAGCGAGTACGGAAAAACGCCGACCTCCTATATATCTTCCTGCGCCCTTTTCGACGGGCTCCCAGCGGAGGGAATCTCCTGGATGAGCCACACCGACTATATCGACCGGCTCCCGGCGGGTTTTGTCTCCACCGCCCATACCGCCGACTGCCCGGTTGCCGCCATGGAGGACCCGGCCCGCAGATTTTATGGGATGCAGTTCCATCCGGAGGTCATGCACACCGAAAACGGCCTGGCGATGCTCCACAACTTCCTTTATAAAGTCTGCGGCTGCACCGGCGACTGGACGATGGGCGGCTATGCCGAAACCGAGATTGCATCGATCCGCGAAAAGGTTGGGGACGGCAAAGTCCTGCTCGCCCTTTCCGGCGGGGTGGATTCCTCGGTCGCGGCGGCCCTTCTCGCAAAGGCGGTCGGCAGCCAGCTGACCTGCATCTTCGTCGACCACGGCCTTATGCGGAAAAACGAAGGGGACGAAGTCGAAGCGGCTTTCCGCGATTCCGGGATGAATTTTATCCGGGTCAACGCGGGTGCGCGCTTCCTCGGCAAACTTGCGGGCATCTCCGACCCGGAGACCAAAAGGAAGATCATCGGGGAAGAGTTTATCCGGGTGTTTGAAGAGGAAGCCAAAAAAATCGGTAAGGTCGATTACCTGGTCCAGGGGACGATCTACCCGGACGTCATCGAATCCGGCGCAGGGGACGCGGCGGTCATCAAAAGCCATCACAACGTAGGCGGGCTGCCGGATGCTGTCGATTTCAAGGAGATTATTGAACCGCTCCGTCCGCTCTTTAAGGACGAAGTGCGGAAGCTCGGTCTGGAGCTCGGGCTCAAGGATTACCTCGTCTGGCGGCAGCCCTTCCCGGGCCCGGGCTTGGCGATCCGGATCATCGGGGAAATCACCCCGGAGAAGGTTTCGCTGCTCCAGGAGGCGGACTTTATTTTCCGGGACGAAATTACGAAAGCGGGGCTCGACCGGGAAATTCACCAGTATTTCGCAGTGCTGACAAATATCCAGTCAGTCGGCGTCATGGGGGACGGCCGAACCTACGACTACGCCCTCGCCCTGCGTGGCGTCACCACGACGGATTTCATGACGGCCGATTTTGCGCGGATCCCCTACGAGGTTCTCAGCGCGGCCAGCAGCCGAATCGTCAACGGGGTCAAGGGGATCAACCGGGTCGTCTACGATATCACCACCAAGCCGCCTGCTACGATTGAGTGGGAATGACACAATTCTCAATTTGACAGGAGAAAAATAAAAAGATAGCTCCGGATTTCTGGAAGGGAATAAGAGCAAAGTTAGAGCGCATCAAAGGACTCTGCAAAGAACAAGATAATCTGTATGGAAGCAGAATGATTTGAGAGGATAGAAACAGAAAATCGGGAGAACATTAGAACAAGAAGTATGGGGCATGGCAACGGCTGCGCCCCTTATTTTTTACGGAAAACTATATGTGGTGTGCTATACTTAAAACAACAAATGAAAATTTACGGAGGGGATACAATGCTTGAAAATATACCATCTGAATCAATTATGACTGAATTGCTCGGACAATCTTTGTTTGAAGTTTGGCAAGAGTTATGTTCGGCTATTGACGAA
>JAAWBP010000058.1 GCA_022792755.1 Oscillospiraceae bacterium
CAGTATTACTGGGCTTTCGCGTCTATTTTCCTTCGACCCTTGACATCAATACTACCGTCTCCACATGCCCCGTCCGCGGGAACAGATCGACTGCCCGGTATCGGGAGACCCGATATCCTCTTTCTTCAAACAGCCTGCAATCCCGGGCCGCAGTGGAAGGGTTGCAGGAGATCATGACGATTTTCCCCGGCTGCATCGTGGTTACATCATCGATCACCGCCGAATCACACCCTTTGCGGGGTGGATCGAGTAAAACCACATCGGGGCGGGTACCGCGTTTTTCCAACTCTTTGACGGCGGCTTTTGCATCTGCGCAGATAAATTCAGCGTTGGTTATTCCGTTGCGAACTGCGTTTTCCTTTGCGTTTTCTACCGCTTCGGGGACGATCTCCACCCCGATGAGGCGGCGGCATTGTCCGGCCATAGAAAGGCCGATGGTTCCGACGCCGCAGTAAAGGTCTATCACGGTTTCGCTTCCGCCAAGAGAAGCATATTCCCGGGCGAGCTGATAAAGCCGCTCCGCCTGCAAACGGTTTACCTGGTAAAAGGAGAGAGGGGAGATGTGAAATTGCAGCCCGCAAAGGATGTCGCTGATCGTATCCTTTCCCCAAAGCGTTTTGCAGTCCTTCCCTAAAATTACATTGTCACGTCGTAGATTGAGGTTTAGGACAATACTTTTGATCTTTGGAAAGTGTTCGACGAGCTCGGGAATCAACGAGCAGAGTTTTTTGGAAATATCGTGTGAAGCGACAAAGCAGAGCATGATTTCGCCCGTCGCTTCTCCCATACGGAGATAAAGATGGCGGAGCTCCCCTCTACCTGTTTTCTCCGAATAGGGGAGGACGCCCAAACGCTGCATTTGATCGGCAGTGTACCGTGCAATATCCGAAAAGACGGGCGGCTGGAGCGCGCAGTCCTGACAGGGGATGATCCGATGGCTTCGATTTGCATAAAAGCCGTAAATGATGCTTTTCCCGTCGCTGCCTACGGGATATTGCGCTTTATTGCGATAACCGGATATCCGCTCGCTTCCGAGGATCGGTTCCGGGGGAAAGGAAATTCCGCCGATCCGCTTAAAAGCCTCCTGTACCATCGCCTCCTTGATCCGCAGCTCCTCCCGATAGGAGAGGTGCCTAAAACAGCAGCCGCCGCACTGACGGTAAACCGGGCATTCGGGCTGTATCCGTTCGGGGGAAGTACGGTGAAATAAGGTAGCGATGCCATACGCGTATCTGCTTAAAACCTTGACGATTTTGACGTCGCACAGCTCACCTGTGAGGGTTTGCGGCACAAAGACAACCATTCCGTTGATCCGGCAGATGCCGAACCCTTCTCCGGTCACTGAGAGGATTTCAGCCTGATAACAGGCGTTCTTTTTTAAGGTAAATTGCTCCATTGGTACACCTCAGATCGTTATTGCAAAAATCCCCCGCAGGAAGCGGGGGATTTTTTAGTGGATCGGACAGTAATCAGGCAGGTAATCGCGTTTATAGTATCCGGTCGCCTGGCTGGGACAAGTTTCAACAGCCAATAAACCGCTCTCTGTACAGTACGACCGTTCAACAACATCATTCGAATATTCGAACGACTTTTTGGGAAGGCCGGCCATTACCTCAGACATGACAGTCCGCCAAATTGTGGTAATTGAATTAAAACCGGAGGGAAGCGTCCGGTTGTCGGTGTAGCCAAACCAGACCCCTGCCACATAGTAAGGTGTACAGCCGACAAAAAGCTGATCGGTCGTTCCGCCCTTATCGTTTGTCGCAGTACCAGTTTTCCCCACAACCGTCCATCCGCTGAGCCGGGCGTTGCGTCCGGTGCCGTTCGGCCCTTCTACAACGTTCTGTAAAATCCGGTTCATAATTGTGGCGCTTTCAGGCGTCAGGGCGCGTGAGACAATCGGATTTTTTTCGAGGATGACGTCCCCGGCAGCGTTGAGAACTCTGGTGTAGGTATGCTGCTCTGTATATTGCCCCTGGTTCCCAAATATCTGATAAGCTGCAGTGAGTTCATCCAGATGGATGCCTTCCCACAAACCTCCTAATGCCAGGCGGGGGGTGGTTGCATCATTTTCGGACAGAGTAGTGAGATGGAGCCGCTGCACCAGAAAATTGAAACAGAATTGCGGAGAGAGCTGATTGACCAGCTGAACTGGAATGGTGTTGGTAGAACGCTGGATTGCCTCCGGGATCAGAATATCGCCCCGGTAAACATGGTCGTAGTTGCTCGGCCAATTTTCGCGCAGAACACCGCCCAGATAGGTGGGAACCGGCTCGTCGGTCATCATGCTGGAATAGGTGATCAGGTTGCTCTCCACAGCGGAGCTATAAGCGGAGAGCGGTTTGATCGAGGAACCGGGGCTTCTGGTGGCCATAGTGGCATTGTTCCAGATGCGGTTCCCTTCCTTTGGCCCTCGTGCGCCGACAATCCCCTTGATGCTGCCGCTGTAATCCATAATCACCATTGCAGACTGTGGAATCTCCACTTTGGCAGAGCTTGCAAAGGTGCTGTCCTGCAAATACTTTTCCTCCAGAATCCTCTGGATATTCGGATCCTGCGTGGTGTAGATTTTTAAGCCGCCGTTTAAGACCTGGTTTTCGGCGTATTCTTTGCTCCAACCGTTTTTGCTGACCAGATCGGCCACGACTTCCTCGATCACTGCATCGGTAAACCAGCTGTTGTATCCGGTATCGGTGTCAGATTCCGGCAAAGTCGGGTCGATCGCAGTCACCAGATCGGTGTTTTTATAGGTCTCAAACTCTTCAGCGGTGATGACCCCTTCCTCGTACATCGCCTGAAGAACGTAGGCGTTCCGACGGTCTTTGTTTGCCTGCGGATGAAGGATTGGGTTGTAGCTTCGCGGCGCCTTGACCATTGCGGCAAGAGCGGCGCCTTCAACGACGTCCAGCTGTGAAATGTCCTTGTTGAAATAATATTTTGCCGCCGCCTGCACCCCATAAATCGACTGATCCAGCGGGATCAGGTTCAGGTAACTCTCCAGAATCTGATCCTTGGAATAAACCTTTTCGAGGTTGACAGCCCGGAAAATCTCGGTGAATTTACGGCCGATATTTACATCATCGTCCCCGGTTATATTTTTGATAAGCTGCTGGGTGATGGTGGAACCTCCCTGCTTGGTGCTGTAAAAATGCAGGAACAGATTAAAAAAGGCGGCAAAGGTTCGTTTCCAGTCAACGCCATCATGGTCATAAAAGCGTTTGTCCTCTGCACAGACAAAAGCCATCCGCACATGCTGAGGTATTTGGTCTAAGTCGGCCCACTCCCGGATCGAACGGCTGTGGAGCGTGGCGATTTCCGTTTCATTTCCCTGCGCATCAGTTGCAATTAAGGTTGTGGTATAACCTAATCCCGCATCTTTAATGTCGATGCTCTCGTCGGGTTCTACGAACTTCATGACATAGACCGTCAGAGCTGTTATAACGATGCTGCCGGTTATCGCAAGGATGAGGATCAGACTGGCAATTACTTTGCCGCAGGTCAGCAGGACCTTTTTGGCCCTTCTGGCCCCTTTTGACTTTTTCTTCCGTTTGCGTTTATCGCTGTGCGAACTGATGTCCACCATATTAGGGCTTTTTTTTCGTTGTTTAGCCATTCAGCGGTACACCTCCTCAGTTGTTCTGTGTATTACATAACGGCGAAAATAATGAAAGTTTTGAAAACCGGACGGTCGTTTGGAAGAACGGCAAGTCACCGCCAGCGCTTTGCCTTTAAACGACCGATTGATTTATTTTAAACAATTTGGTTCGAAAGACGTACTAGGATTTTTCGCAGCCAAACGGAATCCCGCGAAACGGAGAATGCTCATTCCGAATTCACATGCCAGCATTTTCTACATTTTGGAGCCGGTATCCTGTGAATCGGATGAAACAAATTATGGGCAAATACCTCTTGAAGCATGCATTTCGGCGTTGTTTGCCTATTGCGGCTGGCGGCGGAGCCACTCCGCGCAGGAAGCCCCTGCCGGCAATCGCACATTCGGGTGCTGCCGGTCTCCAAACTTCAAACCTGCGAGACACGTGAAATAAAATTAAGAAGAGCGTGCCGCGCGGGATACCAATGTCGTTCTTAGCACTATTTGCATATCGCGATTGTCCTGCCCGGTCACGGGCAACAAGACTTCTGGGCACCCGCCAGCAATCTATGATTGCGTTTGCGGGTAGAAGTATTATAACATATCGTGCCGGGTTTGTTAAGCAGAAAGCTGAAAAAATAGAGAACCTGTCGGGATATTTTGCGTTTTTGAAGCAAGGTTTAGCTAATTTTATCCATGAAACAATTTATATTGTATAATTTTTCCGCGATCATGCAAAAATATAAATACATGTCGGAACGAAAAAGCCGGCAGATGTTGAGAAAGGTGGGAGACGGACAAAGAGCCCCGCATTTTACGTTGGATGCATGGACGGTCCGTCCGAATTATGAAGCAGAAAACAGTTGTACTTGGAGTCGCGCTGACGGCGGCCATTCTAATTGCCGGAATCCTGATTTCACTGTCAATTACGGCGAGTCAATCCCAGGCGCGGGCAGCTGGGGAACCCGTTTCTTATCAGTATGTCTTGAAAACACTTGAGAATAAAATTGCGGTTTATGAAAAGGGAAGCGACACACCCCTGCGGATTTTGGACGTCCCGGTCGACACACTGCCTTATTTGGAGCAGTCGGCCCTTGAAAACGGCGTTCAGATCGAGAATGATGAAGCACTTAGAAAGGCCGTTGAAGATTTCACCGGCTGACAAAAACCTCCGCTTGATATGAGGCGGAGGTTTTTGTATTTTATCCTTCCAGCAGATGCTGCATCAAACTTGGGCCATGCTCGACCAGCCGGCCGCTTGCCTGTCCGCCGCTTTCGTCAAAAGAAAATGAACCGCCGGCAGGCTTTTCCTTGTGATAGATCAAATAGGGGACGGCATCGCGCGTATGGGTTTTCAGAGAAACCGGGGTGGGGTGATCCGGCAAAATCATTACCTTATAATCCCCGTACTGCTCCAATGCCTCGAGAACGGGCCCGAGGATTTTCTGGTCGATCAGCTCGATCGCCCGCACCTTATTTTTGAGCTCAAAACGGTGCCCGCATTCGTCGGGCGCCTCTACATGCAGGTAGATGAAGTCGTGGCTTTCCAGCGCCTTGACCGCCGCTTCCGCCTTCCCGTCAAAATTGGTGTCGATGTAGCCGGTCGCCCCGGGGACGTCGATCACGTCCATCTCCGCGAGCTTCCCAATCCCTTTAATCAGGTCGACAGCCGAAATGACCGCGCCCTTCAGCCCGAATTTTTCCGCAAAGGGGGCAAGGGGCTTATAGCGTCCGCTGCCCCAGAACCACATGGAATTCGCCGGGCGGAGGCCGCGCTCAATCCGCGCCAGATTGACCGGGTGGCGCATCAGGATTTCGTAGCTCTCCCGCATCATTTCAAGGAGCGGGGCGGCGTTTGGGTTGGATGGGAGATAATCCCCGACGACCCTGCCTGAAATGTCGTGGGGAGGGGTGAGGGGAAGGATATCATCCAAGCCGTGATCCCAAACAAGACAATGCCGGTAGCTGAAACCGGGATAAAGGGTAAACGCATCGCTGTTGAAGCGCTCGGCCAGCGCGTGGATCAGTTCTGCCGCTTCCTCGGTTCCAATATCCCCGCCGCAGTAGTCGACCATCGTTTTCCGTGAATAATCCGGTTCGTCCGACAGTGTAACCAGGTTGCAGCGCATGGCAACGTCAGTCGTTTTCAGGTCGATGCCAATACTCGCCGCTTCGAGAGGGGAGCGCCCGGCGTAGTAGAGCGCCGGATCATACCCCATGACAGAGAGGTTTGCAACATCGCTGCCAGGGGAGAGGTGGTCGGCCACTGTCTTGACTAAACCGATTTCCGACTTTTCAGCGAGCCGGTTCATATTCGTTTTCTTCGCGGCCTGCATCGGCGTTTTTCCGCCGAGCTCTTCACAGGGATAGTCCGCCATGCCGTCGCAGAGAAGCACCAGATATTTCATTGACATCGTCTCCTGTCTGTTATCTGGATTCATCATACCACAATAGGCCCGCATTTTCAATCACGAGAAAGCCGCCCGTTTTCAAAATCCTCCCGGAACCACACCTCCGGCAGCTCAAAGGTTCGGCCACTGAGGTACTCCAGGATTCCCGCCCCGCCGGAAAAAGAAAAGGTGAGCTGGTAGGAACAGAGCGCTTGAAATTTGTACCCCAGCTTTTTATCCTCACGGTTGACGCCATATTTGCCGTCCCCCAGGATCGGATGGCCGATGTGAGCGAGATGCGCCCGGATTTGATGCGTTCTCCCGGTGTGGAGGGTGACTTCCAAAAGGGAGAAGCCGTTTTTTTCCTCAAGTACAACGTACTCGGTCAGAATTTTTAAATATCCCTGCTGAGGAATATCCAAAATGTCCACCTTGTTCCGGGCAGAATCCTTTTTTAGATATCCGGTGAGAAGGGCATGAGGTTCGGGCATCCGGCCGCGCACCAAGCAAAGGTATTTTTTAATCAGTTCACGGTTCTTGATTTTTTCGTTGAGAATCCGGAGCGCCTCCGCATTTTTTGCAATGATGACGATCCCGCAGGTGTTTCGGTCGATTCGATTGCAGAGGGCGGGAGCAAATGAAGCCTCCTCCTTCGGCCGGTATTCCCCTTTTTTATATAAGTAATGCTGTACCCGGCGGATCAGCGTATCGGCAGTGTTTTCACTGTCTTCGTGAACCACCAGCCCACATGGCTTGTCTGCTAAGAGCAGGTTGCCGTCTTCATAAAGGACATTGATGGAAGGGGGAGCGGACAAAAAAGGGAGAGAAAGCTCTTCCTCAAAGAATTCGTCATTGAGATAGAGCTCGATTCGGTCGCCCGGAGCCAGCTTTTGGTTGGGAAGGCAGCGCCTTCCGTTTACCTTGATCCGCTTTAACCGGATCCCTTTGTACAGAAGGCTGTGCGGAAGATTTCGGGCCGCTTTGGTGAGGAATTTATCCAGCCTTTGTCCGGCGTCGTTTTGGTTGACAATGAATTCCTTCACGGATTCTCCTTTCACAGGGACATGATGTTTTTTAGGGCGTGCTCATATTTGAGAGCTCGGAACGGTGGCTTATATGAATGGGTCTTTATCACAGTGCAAGATGCGGGAAAAGAATCTTTTCAAACCAGCGGCGATGCGATATAATAAAAGAAATCGCAGCTGCCAAGGATTGGTGCTGGGTTATAGATCGGCGGAAGCGGGGAAGGGTGTTGGAGCGTATGAATAAAAATCCTCATAGCGGACACCGTGCCCGTCTGCGTGACCGCTTCCGGAGAGAAGGGTATGACCTGGATCATTTTGAGCCGCACAATATTCTGGAGCTTATGCTGTTTTATTGTGCGCCTCAGAAAGATACCAATGAATTGGCTCATCTCTTGATCGACGAGTTCGGCTCTATTTCCGGCGTGTTCGATGCGCCTTATGAAGAACTGGTCAAGGTGAGCGGAGTGGGAGAATATACCGCGACTTTTATTAAAACGATCCCTGCGCTGTTCCGCGTCTATGAAACAGATCGGCTGAAAGATGAAGCGGTTTTGGACAGCGCGCAAGCGGCGCGGCGTTATTTTATCCCCAAATTTATCGGCCGGACGGAAGAACTGGTCTATGTTGCCTGCCTGGATTCGGAATGCAAGGTAAAATGCTGTGAAATCGTCAGCCATGGAACCGTATCGGCTGCAGCGGTGAACGTCCGCAAAATCGCCGAGTACGCAATGCGGTATAACGCGGCAAATGTGATCGTCGCCCACAATCATCCATACGGCCTGGCCGTCGCCTCCCCGGAAGACATTATGACGACTGATGCGATTTGCTACGCGCTCCAGCTCATCGGGATTGTCCTGACGGATCATATCATCGTCGCAAACGATCAGGCGCTGTCTCTGGCAGAGGCCGGCGTTATCAAAAAGAAATGACCGGCCCCGGCGGATGGATTTTAAAAGACAAGAGCACAAGCCGCTGCAAAAAGCAGCTCGAACCGAAGCCGCCCCCTGCATTGATCGCCGCAGGGAAGGCGGCTTTTCATCACAGAAGCACCCGGTCTGCGGTGGATTTGCTCGAACGCGTTCATTTAAAAGCCCTGCTAAAACGATTTTGCGCCCTTGATTTTTTCCCAGTACTGTTTTGCCGCCTGCTCGTTTTTGTTTGGGCCATATTCGTAATAAATCCGTCCTTTCAGCTCTTCCGGCAGGTACTGCTGTTCTAAATAATGGTTCGGATAATCGTGGGGAGATCGATAAAACTGCCCCTTTTGCTCAACGTCATCCCCATCGAAATGCTTGTTCTGGAGGGTGCGGGGAATGCTGCCGTTCTGCAATGTCTTCAAATCCTCCAAAGCCAGGTCGAGCGCTATGTGGGCGGAGTTGGATTTCGGAGCGGTTGCGAGCAGGACAACCGCTTGGGCGAGCGGGATCCTCGCCTCCGGGAAGCCGAGCTGCTGGGCTGCGTCCACACAGGATTTGACGATAGTGATCGCCTGCGGATAGGCGAGGCCGATGTCCTCACTGGCGATTACCAGCAACCGGCGGCAGACCGAAATGAGGTCGCCCGCGGCCACCAGGCGCGCCAGATAGTGGAGCGCCGCATTTTCATCCGAACCGCGGATGGATTTTTGCAGGGCGGATATCGTATCGTAATGCTCATCGCCGCTCCGGTCATAGCGGAAGGAGCTTTTCTGAGCAAGCTCCCGGGCGAGACTTAGAGAAATCGAAACGCCGTCCGGTTCCGGGCTGCCGGCCATCGCGCAGAGCTCTGCGGTGTTGAGCGCCTTGCGGACGTCTCCGCCGCAGGACAGGGCAATATGGCCGACCGCCCCTTCCTCCAGATGGATCGCAATCCCCTGTTCCTTTTCAAGTGTATGAAAAGCGCGGAGGATGGCCTGCTCGATTTCCTGCGCCGGAACCGGCTTGAATTCGAAAACCGTACAGCGGCTTAGTACGGCGTTGTAGATGTAGAAATACGGATTTTCCGTCGTGGAGGCAATCAGGGTGATTTTTCCGCTTTCGATGTATTCCAGAAGGGATTGCTGCTGCTTTTTGTTCAGGTATTGGATTTCGTCGAGGTAGAGCAGAACCCCGTCCATCGCGGCGAAGGTGTCCAGCTCCTCGACGATGGATTTGATATCGGCGGTGGAGGCGTTGGTGCCGTTGAGCTTGTGGAGCCGTTTCTGCGTGGCCTCGGCAATGATGCGGGCAACCGTTGTTTTTCCAACGCCCGAAGGGCCGTAAAAGATCAGGTTGGGGATGCTTCCGCTGTCGATGATCCGTTTCAGCGGCCTTCCGGCTCCCAGCAGATGCGTTTGTCCTACGACATCCTCCAAAGCGCTTGGCCGGAGCCGGTCGGCAAGGGGTGAAGACATTGCCAATCCTCCTCATGAATTTAAATCAGATTCTTTTATTTTACCATTGAAAACGCTGTTTTGTAAATAATCTTCTGTTTTTAAAATAACCAATGACTTTTGGAGTGAAATGATGTATAATAATACCAGTCATGAAAGCAGGTGAAGTGGAAGATGAGTAAAAAGCTTTCCGCAAAAGGCAGGAAAAAAATGAAGCAGCGCATTGTCGTATGCGTTTTACTCCTTATCATCGTTGCGGCAGTTGTCGTGACTGTTTCAGTTGTTTTAATTAAGCTAGGAGGGGACTCCACGCAGGAGGCGCCGCCCGACAGCTCGCAGCCCCTTTTCTCCGAACCGGCCGATCCTTCCAGTGCATCCTCCGAGCCTTCAAAAGAATTCGCTGCAGTTTCTGCATCCAGCGCGGTTGACCTCACCTATTTTGACGATGCGGTCTTTGTCGGCGATTCGATTACGGTGGGGTTGGGCAATTACAAAATCCTCCCTGCGGAAAATGTCTACGCGGATATCGGACTGAACCTGGATACGATCCAGACGAAGCAGGCAGTTCAGACTTCGAGCGGTTCGGTCACCGTTTTGGATGCATTAAAACTGAAAAAGCCGTCAAAGGTATATATTATGCTCGGCTCAAATGGGATTGCCTGGATCAAGCCCGAAAGCCTCGCAAAAAAATACGAAGCCTTCCTGGATCAGGTGATCGAAGCGCTTCCGGACGCGACGATCTATGTGGAATCGATCCTCCCGGTGGCAGCTTCCAAAGAGGCCGCCGATGCGCGGTACAATAACGCGTCGATCAACGAATACAATCAGCTGCTTTTTAATCTCGCCAAGGAGAAAGGCGTTTATTATCTGGACTGCCACGCCTCGTTTAAAGGGGCTGACGGTGCGCTGAGCACGGAATATGCTGAGCAGGACGGGATGCATTTGAAAAAAACGGGGTATGAGGCCCTTTTGGAATTTTTTAAAACCCATACGGTAAAATAAAAGTGTTTTCCCCGGCAGCTGATATTTAGGCGGATTCGGCAGAAACGGACGGATAAAAGCTGCAGCAATAAACGCGGGCTTCTAAAGCCAGGTGTTTGGCGGGTACGATTAAAATACAAGAAAAGGTGCTGGATTTGTGACTGATCCGGCGCCTTCGGAGGCGGTTATGGTCATTGAATGCGCAACCATTGTTTTAATTATTGCGATGATCAGCTTTATCTTTTTGCGGACAAAGCGGATCAATTACGCGTTTGTTACCCTGCCGTTGATCACGATTCCTCTCATGCATCTTTTGGGGCAGGCGATCGTCTATTTTGTGACCGAAAAGCTGGATCACCTGATTAACGTGACCATTATCCTGTCCTGTGACGTTTTGGGGCTGCTGGTAGGGGCGCTTCTTCTTGGGATCCTGCTTCACAAGATTCCGGTGAAAAAAGCGCAGGTCAGCTTTGCGGTGGTGGCGGCTGTCTTTATGGTTGCGCTTTCGATTGTGCTGATGACCAGCCTGATCGGCTGGTAATCCTTAATGGCTTTAAACCCGCTGAAACTGGATCAGTGAGTGATTGAGTAAACTTAAAAAAACGTCCTTGGAGAATTCTTTTACAAAAGGTTTCTCCAAGGGCGTTTTTGGTATCTACCGATTCTTTTTTATCAACTTGAGCCGCGAAAAATCTTCGCGTTCCTTTTCCTCAAGTGCGTCTGTGATAAACTTGCTGTCCGCCTCGAACCGCGGGATGATGATATTTTTCAACGCGTTGGCCCGCTTCTGCGTCTTCTTAATCGCATTGGCCAGCCGATAGACGCTGTTTTCGATCTCTGCAAGAGCAGCTGTTAGCTTTTTGACGCGCTGAAACAGGATGAAAGCCTTATCAAGGGCGGCGTTGGTCGCCTGAAACCCGTAATAAACCTTGACCGGCTGAGGATGGAGGCTGACATGGGGGATTTCCACCCCCATTACACTCCGGTACGTCACCTGCACGCCGGTCTCCACCGGCACGGCCTTGGCGGCGTTTTCACAGACCCCTAACGTGATATTGGCCCTCTGCAAAGCCAGATAAGCATCCTGGTAGGTTCCTTCGATTTCGCCGCGGATCGCCTTGGCGTCGTCGATCAAGGACATCATTTCACGGATGAGGATGTTCCGTTTCCGGTCCAGAAGGCTGTAGCCCAGCTTCGCCAGATTAAGCGATTTTTTTATATTCAGTAAATTGCCCTTGGTAGGAATTACCGGCATCCATCATCCCTCCCTATAGTGTAAAAGCTTTGGCTTTTTCGGGGTCGTAGTACTGCTCCAACAGCTCCGAATCCACGCGGTCCAGCTCCTCTTTCGGCAGGATGGAAAGCAGCTCCCATCCGAGATTTAGCGTCCGCTCGATGGTGCGGTTTTCGTCAAAGCCCTGCGAAAGGAAATACTTCTCGAACTTTTTCCCGAAGTCCATGTATTTCTGGTCGATGGGGGAAAGCTCATCCTCCCCGATAACCGATGCCAACGCCCGTGCATCCTGCACCCGTGCATAGCTCGCAAAGAGCTGGTTAGAAACAGCGGAGTGGTCGGCACGGGTAAATCCTTCGCCGATGCCGTCTTTCATCAGACGGGAAAGGGAAGGGAGGACGGAGATCGGCGGATAAATGCCGGTCTGCTCGAGGATGCGGTCCAAAACGATCTGCCCTTCGGTAATATAACCTGTCAGGTCGGGGATCGGATGGGTGATATCATCGTTGGGCATAGTGAGGATCGGAATCTGGGTGACGGACCCTTCGGAGCCCTCTACGATGCCTGCCCGCTCGTAAAGAGAGGCGAGGTCGGAATAGAGATAGCCGGGGTATCCCTTACGTCCGGGGATTTCCCCTTTGGAGGAGCTGAGCTCCCGAAGCGCCTCGGCGTAAGAAGTGATATCAGTCATCACGACCAGAATGTGCATATTCTTTTCATACGCCAGATATTCCGCGACCGTCAGTGCGCAGCGGGGGGTGAGGATTCGCTCGATGATCGGGTCATTCGACAGATTTAAAAACATGACGACGCGGGAGAGTGCGCCGGATTCTTCAAAGCTGCGTTTAAAGTAATCTGCGACGTCGTTTTTAACTCCCATCGCCGCAAAGACGATTGCGAACTGCTTCCCCTGTTCCTCGGCGATCCTCGCCTGGCGGACGATCTGGACGGCGAGCCTGTTGTGGCTCATACCGGAACCGGAAAAGATTGGCAGCTTCTGCCCGCGGATCAACGTCATCAGCGCGTCGATGGCGGAGATGCCGGTGCGGATATAACTGCGGGGATAAACGCGGGCGACCGGGTTGAGCGGCTTTCCGTTGATATCCATGTACTTTTCGGCGTAGACCTCGCCCAAACCGTCAATCGGTTTTCCGGCGCCGTTAAAAATTCTTCCAAGCAGCTCGGTAGAAAGGGCGATTTCCATCGGTTTTCCAGTGAAAAGGGTACGGGTATTGGTGAGGGACAGGCCCGATGTCCCCTCAAAAACCTGGATGACCGCCCGCTGCCCCTGCACTTCGACAACTCGCCCGAGCCGTGTTTCGCCGGAATCCAAAACCAGTTCGACCATTTCGTCAAAACCGACGTCCGGCACATGGTCGATGACAACCATAGGGCCGTTGATTTCCTTCAGCCCGATGTATTGAATGCTCATGAAGTAGCCTCCTTGTATTAGGACAACCGGAATCAATCCACGTTGAATTTGCTTTCAGCTTCCGTCAGCTCCCGGTCAATATCCGCAAAGTAATCGTCAAAACGCTCGGGGCAGTCGTTCGGAACGTCGTATTTCATCTTGACGACCTTGTCGAAGAGCCCCAGCTCCATAATGGCGGAGATCGGCATATTTTTCTGGATCAACGCCCGCGCTTTGTCGTAAAGGTGGAGGATGACCTCCATCATTTTCAGCTGTTTGTCGAGCGGAACATAGGTGTCGTCTTTATGGAAAGCGTTTTGCTGGAGGAAGCCGACCCGGATGACCCTTGCAATCTCGATGACCAGCTTCTGATCGTCCGGCAGAACGTCGGAACCGATCAGCTTGACGATCTCCATGAGCTGCGCTTCTTCGTTCAGCAGGGACTGGAGGCGCTGGCGGCATTCGAGGAAATTCGGATCGATGCTGTCGTAAAAGCCCCGCAGCTCTTCGATATATTCACTGTAGCTGGTGATCCAGTTGATCGCCGGATAGTGCCGCGCATAGGCGAGGGATTTGTCCAGCGTCCAGAAGGTGCGGACAAAGCGCTTGGTATTTTGGGTGACCGGTTCGGAAAAGTCGCCGCCCTGCGGGGAAACGGCGCCGATGATGGTAACCGAGCCCTCCGAACCGTTCAGGTTTTCCATATAACCAGCCCTTTCATAAAAGGCCGAGAGGCGGGAAGGAAGATAGGCGGGGAATCCTTCCTCCGCCGGCATCTCCTCCAACCGTCCGGAAATTTCGCGGAGCGCTTCCGCCCAGCGCGAGGTGGAATCCGCCATAATCGCGACGTGGTATCCCATATCCCGGTAGTACTCTGCAAGGGTGATGCCGGTGTAAATTGAGGCTTCACGGGCCGCAACCGGCATGTTGGAGGTGTTGGCGATCAGC
>JAAWBP010000059.1 GCA_022792755.1 Oscillospiraceae bacterium
CTGATTGGTCGCAGTCGCAATGCCGGAGAGATGCTGCATCAAGTTTAATGCGGTCCGCTCCCCTTTGAGAAGAGAAGCGGTGCTCCCTTTCAGCTCGGCGATCACATCCCCTTTTGAGACAGAAGAGCCGTCCGGCTTGAGTATGGTGTAGGCCACCCCGCTGTCGAGGAGCTCGAATACCCGCATCCCGATCTCGATCCCGGCGACAACCCCCTCGTCCTTGGAGATCAGCCGGGCGCTGGAAATGCTCCCCTCCGGGATGAGATAATCGGTCGTCACATCGACATAATTGATGTCCTCCGAAATCGCCCGTTTGATCAGGTCATCCACATAAAATTGCGGTAATTTCATAACATATAATCCCCCATACCCCGGTGCAAACAGGATAGCGCACCCGGCATGGTTCCTTTCCTATCGATTATTTGATTGGTTCGGCAAAGTAAACATTCAGGGATAAGCTCCGGATCAGATCACTTCCTTGAGCATCAGGTAGGCGACGGTCGTCAACGACCGCGCTTCGACAAAATCCGGCGTTATTTCAAAGTTGCCTTCATTCAAAAGGTTTTTCAGCTCCCGCAGCCGCTCGAAGCCGCGTAGGGCCTCCGCCGGGTTGGGGACGACGAAATGGGCCTTCTGCATGATTCCCCGCACTTCGGTGCGGATCCCCTTCGGCAGTGGCAGGGGATTTTCCTGCACCGGGAAGCTGTAGGGGGAAAGCGCGGGCAGCGGCTCCTCCAGCCGGCGGTTGATATCGAGCGCCGCCTGTTTGGAAAAGACCAGCGCCTCCAGCAGGGAGTTGCTGGCAAGCCGGTTGTTCCCGTGAACGCCGGTGTGGGAGCACTCGCCCGCGGCGTAAAGCCCGTCGATGCTGGTCTCTCCGTGGAGGCCCACGTCGATGCCGCCCATCAGGTAGTGCTGGCAGGGGTAAACGGGGATCAAGTCCTTGGTCATGTCATACCCCTGGTCCATCAGGTTCCGGTAGATCATCGGGAACCGGCCGCGGATGAAATCCGCGGGCTTATAGGTGATATCGAGGAAAAACCGGTCGCTCCCGACCCGCTGGCCCTCCTTGATGATCGCGTTGGATACCACGTCGCGGGGGGCGAGCTCCAGCCGTTCGTCATACCGGTCCATAAACCGCTCCCGGTTACAGTTGAGCAGGTAGGCGCCTTCTCCCCGGACCGATTCGGAGATCAGGAAACACTCGCGGGTGTCGGCGTTGTTGAAGGCCGTCGGATGAAACTGCACCAAGTGGAGGTTTTTGATCTTCGCCCCAATCCGGTAAGCGAGGGCGATCCCGTCCCCGGTGGCGATTTTGGAGTTGGTGGTGTATTTGTAGACCCGCCCGATCCCGCCGGTCGCGAGGAGACAGAAATGGGCGGAGTAGGTTTCCCGCCGGTTTTCTTTGACGTGGAGGGCGTCGATGCTGAACCCATGTCCGGATTTTTTCAGGTCGCAGACCATCGTGTCCTCCATGACGGTCACGTTGGGGAGCTTTTTAACCGCTTCAATCAGCTTTTCCACGATCTCCCGGCCGGTGCAGTCCTTGTGGTGGAGGATCCGCGGCTTGGAATGCCCGCCCTCCAGGGTCATGTGGATGTTTCCCGTTTCGTCCCGGTCGAAGTCCACGTCGTAGTCGATGAGCTTCCGAACCTCTTCCGGGCCCTTTGTGACGAGGAGTTTCAGGGAATCGGGGTTGTTCTTGAATCCGCCGGCGATGAGTGTGTCGTTTTGGTGGGAGGTAATGCTGTCGTTTTCCTCATCAATGACCGCAGCGACCCCGCCCTGCGCCAGGGAGGAGTTGCTCAGGGTGAGCTGGCGCTTGCACAGCAGGAGAACCCTGGCGTCCGGTTTGAGATTGAGGGCGCAGTAGAGCCCCGCCACGCCGCTTCCGACAACAATGACGTCATAGTTTTTGTTCACAGTTTTCACCTTCAGAATTTTTTTGCGCGGCAATGTTCAAAAAAGCCGCGCCGCGTATAGCCGCCCCTGATTCCGGGGCCTGAAAGAAGCCTAAACTTATTTTAGTATAACACAAATTTTACGGAATGGCACTAGGAAAACAAAGAAAACC
Source organism: Oscillospiraceae bacterium (assembly GCA_022792755.1). GTDB lineage: Bacteria > Bacillota > Clostridia > Oscillospirales > Ruminococcaceae > Metaruminococcus_A. Next base: position 2,075 of record JAAWBP010000059.1, read on the forward strand.
TACACATATTTTTGCTGATAAACCAAGCGGAAAATGACAATAATACTAAAAACCAGCCTGCTTAAGACAGGCTGCTCTGAAAGGATCGGATATCTATGTATGCTGTCATTATGGCGGGCGGAGAAGGCAGCCGCCTGCGCCCGCTCACCTGTGAGATTCCAAAACCGCTCGCCCCGCTCTGCGGCCGCCCGGTTGTCGATTATATTCTCGACCTGCTCAAGAAACACGGCTGCGATTCCGCCGTGCTGACCCTGATGTACCTGGCGGATCGGCTGGAAGCCCATTTCCCCGGCGGGGAGTACAAGGGGATTCCCCTTTCCTTCGCCTATGAGGACAAGCCGCTCGGCACGGCCGGGAGCGTGAAAAACGCGGCGAAGACGGCGGAGGATTTCTTGGTCATCAGCGGCGATGCGATGTGCGATTTCGACCTGACCGCCGCCTTTGCATTCCACAAACAGGCGAAGGCGGCCGCTACCCTTGTCGTAACCCAGGTGGAGGATCCGCGCGAGTATGGGCTCGTCCAGACGGGAGAGGGCGGAATGATCACAGGCTTTTTGGAAAAGCCGTCCCGCCTCAACTGCGTGACGGGGCTTGCGAATACCGGGATTTATATCCTGTCGCCCGCGGTTTTAGATTTGATCCCGGACGGAAAGCCCTCCGACTTTTCGTTTGACATCTTTCCGGAAATGCTCCGGCGCGGGATGCCGCTCTGCGCCTATGAAGCCAAGGGCTACTGGAAGGATATCGGCGATATCAAAAGCTATATCGACTGCCAGCGGGACATGCTCGAAGGGAAGGTGGACTGCGAATTCTCCGGAGCGGTTCACCGTTCTGAGGACACGGCAGACTGCCCGCCGGGGACGAAGATCGCTCCGCCGGTTTACATCGGCAGGAATGTGACGCTTGGAGAGGGTGTGACGCTTGGAGAAGGAAGTGTGCTCTGCGACAATGTTTCGGTCGGGCAGGGGAGCAAAATCCGGGGCGGCATCCTCCTTCCGGGCGCAACGGTGGGGAGCTTTTGCAGTGTGAACCAGGCGGTCGTCTGTGAGGATGCCATTTTGGAGAGCGGCGCGGGCGCTTTCGAATACGCTGTGGTCGGACGGCGCGCCGTGGTTTCCGCCCGCGCCTGCGTCCACCCGCGGGTCAAGGTGTGGGATTATAAGACCGTCCCTGTCGGAATGGAGTTGAAAAGCAATCTCCAGCAGGGGGATGTGCGTGAAATTATCTGTGAAGAGGATGGGATCGAAGGCGAACTCGGGAGCACAATCACCCCTCAGTTCTGCGCGACTCTCGGCTCCGCCCTCGGAAGCCTGAAGCAGAACGCCGTCATCGGTGTAGGAAATGACGGGAGCGAAGCTGCCGGCGCTCTGGAGCGTGCCCTCCTCGCCGGGGTTTCGGCTTCCGGGGCGGAGGGATGGAGGTTCGGTGTGGGAATCCTTCCGCAGTTTCGCTATTGCCTGAACCAG
>JAAWBP010000060.1 GCA_022792755.1 Oscillospiraceae bacterium
AGCGGAACGCCGGACCAACCCCTTTTTAGAGGAGTGAGCGATGACTCTTTATTTAAACGGGCATACTTACAAATATGAGCTTGAGCATTTGATCAAGATGTTTTTCCCCCTGATCAAGCTGGGAATCGTTTACGATGGAACCGAAGGAGATTCGAATGCGGTGGTGACGACCCTTACTGAAAAGGAAGGGAAAAACGACTTGACGGTGGAAATCCGGTACGAGGGAAGGACAGCCGCCCGGACGGCATCGGTTAGCCAGAATCTGCCCGATTGCTCCGCCGAGTGCGAGCGGGTGTTCGGGGTGATGATCTATGAGCTGCTGGAATCTCTGACCGACCTGAGCCCCAAATGGGGGATACTCACGGGAATCCGCCCGGTCAAGCTGGCTTCCACCTGTTTGGAGAGGGGGAAGACCGATGCGCAGATAGTCGAGGAATTCGAGCGGGATTACAAGGTGAGCCCGCAGAAAACAAGGCTGTTAATTGAAACGGCGAAGGTGGAGAGGGAAGTCCTTTCCAGGCGTTCGGAACGGGACTTCAGCCTCTATCTTTCGATCCCTTTCTGCCCCTCCCGCTGCCAATACTGTTCCTTTGTCTCCCATTCGGTCGAGCAGGCGAGAAAGCTGATCCCCGATTATCTGGAGACCCTCCGCCGGGAGATCCGGGAGACAGGGAGGATTGTCTCCGAGCTGGGGTTAAAGCTGAAAACGGTCTATTTCGGCGGGGGAACGCCGACTGTCCTCACGCCGGAGCAGCTCACCAGCCTGTTCCAAGAGGTCCGTGAGGATTTCGACCTGTCCGGCTGTGAGGAATACACGGTTGAGGCCGGCCGCGCCGATACCATCACCGAGGGGAAATTGGCGGCGATCAAGGCGGCAGGCGCCACCCGGATCAGCATCAACCCCCAAAGCTTCGACGACGGGGTTCTGGGAAATATTGGCCGCAGGCATACGGCGGCGCAGGTGGTCGAATGCTATCAAATGGCCCGGGCGCTCGGCTTTGACAACATCAATATGGATCTGATCGCGGGCTTAAAAGGAGATACGCTGGAAAGCTTCCGGCGCACGATGGAAACCGCACTCTCCCTGTCGCCGGAAAATATCACGGTGCACACCCTGTCCGTCAAGCGTTCCTCCGCCCTTTACCGGGATGAGGAATCGCTGAAAGTCGTCCAGGAGAATCCCACATCGGCGATGACCGAGCTCTCCCAACGTCTTTTAGAGGAAGCGGGGTACCGGCCTTATTACCTCTACCGGCAGAAAAACACCCTGCAAAACCTAGAAAACGTCGGGTTCTGCAAGCCGGGGTATGAGGGTCTTTACAACATCTATATCATGGAAGAGGTTCAGACGATCCTCGCGTTGGGTGCGGGGGCGGTGACAAAACTGGTCGATCAGGAATCGGGTCTGATCGAACGGGTATTCAACTATAAATTCCCCTATGAGTATATCAACCAGTTCGACGAAATGCTCAAAAGGAAAGGGCAGGTGAAAGGGTTTTATGAAAGGAATGGGATTGGTTCAGGCAAAACGGTTTGATGCAGAGGAGCTCAACCGCTTGAAACGGGAGGATGAAGCCGCCCTGATCGACTTGGCTGAGCGCGCCTATGAGGAAACAGTGCGGCATGCGGCGGAAAGCTATCTCGAATGCCGGAAGGAAAAACCGATGATCCTGATTTCGGGCCCCTCCGGGTCGGGGAAAACGACGTCGAGTTACCGGCTGACCGACGCGCTCAAAGGGCATGGGCTGAATCCGGTCGTCATCTCGCTGGACAATTTCTTTTTGGAGCGGAAGAAGCTCCCGCGCAACAGGGATGGAAGCCCGCGCTTCGATTCTGTCCAGGCGCTCGACCTGTCTCTGGTCAACCGCACCCTCTGGTCCCTTGTTTATCGCAGGGAAGCGGAAATCCCCGCCTTCGATTTTATCAAGTCGAGGGCGGACGGCGGCGCGCTGCTGCGGCTGGAACGCGACAGCGTTGTTTTGATCGAAGGGATTCACGCCCTCAACCCCTTGGTCACCTATGGGCTCGACTACGATTCTTTCTTTAAGATTTGTATGAATGTGGACAGCGCGTTTTATGCGGAGGAGGAACCCCTCCTCACTTCGCAGGACGTCCGGTTTCTGCGCCGGTCGATCCGGGACTTGAACCACCGTGGGGCGGCGATGGATGTCACCTACCGGATGTGGCCCGGTGTCTGCGAGGGGGAGAACCTATATATCAAGCCTTTTTACCCTTATGCGGATGTGATGCTCAACACCGTTTACAGTTATGAGCCGCTTTTGTATAAGCCGGTGATCCTTCCCATGCTGACGAAGGTGTTTGGAGAGCCGGATCTTGCTTCGGAGGCAAAGGCTTTGTACCGGAAATTGCTCCATTTTGAGGAGATCGCGCCGGAAAAGGTGCCTTCGCGCTCGCTCCTTCAAGAGTTTATCGGATAAAACAGAGGTTGAAAAATTCATTTTATCCGGTTATAATTGCATATAGTAGAATTGATTTAAGTTGAAAGAGGTGTCTGATATGGCGACGTTTGACGATGTTGTGGACAGGGCAAAAGACCTTGCGGGGATTGCAGAAAAGAAGGCGGAAAAGGTCGTAGAGCTCTCTAAGCTGAAAATCCGGGTTTCCCAGCTCAACTCCGATATAAAAAAGGCTTATGAAAAGCTCGGCAGCGCGGTGTACCACATGAAAAAGGCGGATTACAAGGACGAGGAGCTGATCTCATCGGTTGCGGAAGAGATCGACGACCTAATCGCCGAAAAAGCAAAAGCCGAGGCAAAGATCGCCCTGCTTAAAAATCAGACGGTCTGCAGCACCTGCGGCGCTAAAAATCCAAGCGACGCGGTTTACTGCGTCAAGTGCGGAAGCCGTCTGAACAGCGAAGAGGAGTAAGGGTAATGCTGAAAGAGCAGGATTACCGTGAGGCCGCCGGATTTGTCGGCGGCCGTATCCCTTTGGGAGCGGAAATCGGAGTGGTGTTAGGCTCCGGGTTGGGGGCGTTTGCCGAGCAGCTGGATCACCCCGTCCGCGTGAAGTATTCGGAAATACCGCACGCGCCTAAGGCGACGAATACGTCCCACAAAGGGGAGCTGGTTTACGGGGAGGCCGCCGGTAAAAAGGTGATCGTCCTTTCGGGGCGGGTACACGGCTATGAAGGATATCCCTTGGCGGATACGGCATTTTATATCCGCCTCCTTTTTCTGCTGGGCGTCAAAACGGTCATCCTGACTAACGCGGCGGGGGGAGTCGCCCCAGAGCTCTCGGTTGGAGATTTCCTTTGCCTCTCCGACCATCTCTATTTTTTTGATGATAGCCCGGTAAAAGGGCCGCATCTTCCTCTTTTTGGGGAGCGGTTCTTTGATATGTCAAATGCATATGATAAGGAATTGCGTTGGCTTGCCCTCTCCGTTATGGAGGAACAGGGGCTGCCCGCACAGGAAGGCGTTTACGCTTATATGCCCGGCCCGCAGTTTGAAACGCCGGCGGAAATCCGCGCTCTGCGCCTTTTAGGAGCCGATGCGGTCGGGATGTCTACGGTGGCCGAGGCGATTGCCGCCGCTCAGTGCGGGATGAAAACCCTGGGGATTTCTTGCATCTCGAATCCCGCCGCCGGCATCTCCCTCAAGCCCCTATCAGACCGCGACGTCAACGAGGTAGCCGTACAGCGTTCCGCTGCTTTTATCGAGCTCCTCCGCGGAATTCTTTCCCGTCTTTAGCGTATAACCGCCCGTTGTTGTTAATACAAATTAGTATGACAACAACAGGCGGTTTTTCCGCCTTAGGGGGCGGAATATGAAAACGAACCGGCAGAGCTTTATCCACGGCGCGGCTATTTTAACGGTGTCTCTGGTGATCGTGAAAATCCTGGGACTGCTCTTTAAAATCCCGCTGACCAATATTCTGGGCGGCGTCGGCATGGGGTACTACAACACGGCTTATATGCTGTTCTCGCCCGTTTTTTCTTTGGCAATCGGCGGCCTGCCCGCCGCGGTGGCTAAAATGATTGCCGAAAACTCGGCTCTTGGGCGCTATCGGGACGTCAAAAAGGTTTTTCGGATTTCCATGGTGCTGTACCTGCTGATGGGGATTGCGGGAACTGCTGTGATGGTTTTTTCAGCGGATTTCTTTGTCCACGTCGTCAAGAACCCAAACGCTTATTGGGCGGTGGTTGCCATCGCACCGACCGTTCTGTTCGGCTGCATCATTTCCGCTTACCGCGGCTATTTTGAAGGCCTGTGCGATATGCGTCCGACCGCGGTTTCACAGGTCGTGGAGATGGCGGTCAAGCTGGCTGCCGGGCTCGGTTTTGCTTTGTGGGTGATGAACTATGCGGCGGAACAGTATGAACTGACCGGAATCGTCTTCGGGGTCGTCGTGCAGGCCCCGGATCAGGTCGGTGCTGCCGCCCTTCCCTTTGCGGCTGCGGCCTCGGTCGTCGGGGTCAGCTTCAGCAACGTTGCCGGCGCGGTTTATCTGATCATCCGCCGCCGACGCAATGACAGCATCACCCCAGAACAACGTAAGACGTCCCCCCGGCCTGCCGGATCCCGTTCCCTTTTTAAGCAGCTGGTGGTCATCTCTTTCCCGATCTGTATCGGTGGCTTTGTCTTGAACGTCACTTCGCTGATCGACCTGCTCTCCATGATGAACCGGCTGAACTTTTTGGTGCGGGAACACAGCGCGGCGCTTCTGGAGGTGTGCAGCGGGGCGATCCCCGCGGGAATGCCGCTTAGCGATCTTCCGAACTACCTTTACGGCTGTTACACCGGCCTTGCAGTCTCTATTTTTGGGATCATCCCCGCCATTGCAGGGGTTTTTGCCAAAAGCGCTCTCCCGAACATTGCTTCCAGCTGGGCGAGAGGGAACAGGGACTACACCCGCAGGAAGATCGAACTCGTGATACGGATCACCGCGCTGGTCACGGTTCCCTCCGGAATCGGGATTTCGGTTCTCGCGCATCCGATTTTATCGGTTTTATTTTCGTCTAGGACAGAAGAAGTGAATATTGCCGCCCCTGTTTTGGCAATCATGGGAATAGGAGTGATTTTTCAGGCGGGTTCCCTTCTGCTTTTCAGCATCCTCCAGGCGCTGGGATACGCAAATCTTCCCGTGCGGCATATGGCGGCGGGGGGAGTGGCTAAAATAGTGCTCAACATGCTGCTGATGTCCCTTCCTTCACTCCATGTAAACGGCGCCGCCCTTTCTACAGCTGCTTGTTATCTGCTGATCTTCTGCCTCGAATTTTCGGCGCTGGCAAGGATTACGGGGATGAAATTCAAGTTTTCCAATATTTTCCTCCGCCCAATTTTTGCGGGAATTTTATGCGGGATTGCCGCGAAAACCTCCTACGGATTTTTGATCCGCTGCTGCGGAAAAGGACTGTCGGTGGCCCTTGCGATCGGGATTTCTGCGGTTTTGTACCTCATTGCGGCCCTCTGTGTCAAAGCGGTGGAACGAAACGATCTCGAAATGGTGCCCGGCGGGAAAAAAGTGACAAAAGTACTTGAAAAAATGAAGCTGATGCGGTAAGATATGAGTACATGACTTTTCAAGCTGTTAAAGGTTGGTGATTTAAATATGGAGTTTGCGTTTAAGAATCACTACCGGATTGACGATCTTTTGCAGATCATGCAGATCCTTCGTGGAGAAGGAGGATGCCCTTGGGACAGGGAACAAACCCATCAGAGCATCCGGCGGAATTTGCTCGAGGAAACCTATGAGGCCGCCGAGGCGATCGACATGGGGGATTCCGGTCTGCTTTTGGAGGAGCTTGGGGATGTCTTGCTTCAGGTGGTGTTTCACGCTCAGATGGAAGCGGAGCAGGGGTCGTTTTCTTTTGATGATGTCTGCAACGGTATCTGCCAGAAGCTGATCCTCCGCCATCCGCATATTTTTGGGGATGTGACGGCAGATACGTCGGAGGAAGTGCTCAAAAACTGGGATGAGATCAAGAAACAGGAAAAGGGGCAGAAAACGCAGAGCGATGCGCTTCAGGCCGTTCCCAGAACCCTTCCGGCTTTGATGCGCAGCGCGAAGGTTCAACAGCGTGCGGCAAAGACGGGGTTTGATTATCCTGGGTTATCCGACGCAATGGGGGATCTGGAGTCCGAGCTGGCAGAGCTGAAAGAAGCTGCCTCCGGAGGAAGTCCGGAAGCCATTGAAGAAGAGTTGGGCGATCTGTTGTTTAGCTGCGTCAATGTGTCGCGTTTTCTCCACTCGGATGCCGAAGAATCCCTTACCCGATCCACCGATAAATTTATCCGCCGGTTTGCGGAGGTGGAAAAGTTGGCATACTCTAAAGGGGTCGATATGAAGGCGGCATCCCTTGAAGAGCTCAACCAGCTTTGGTTTGAGGCAAAAAAGAAAGTCCAATTATAGGTTTCGCCTATTGGATAATAAAAACACGGAGGTTTAAACAAATGACAAAGACCGATCTGATTAATTCGGTGGCCCAAAAGGCTGACATTTCAAAGAAAGATGCTGACAAAGCGGTGAGCGCTGTGATTGCCGCTATTTCTGAATCCTTGGTTGCAGGTGAGAAGGTTCAGCTGGTTGGCTTCGGCACGTTCGAAGTCCGTGACCGCGCTGAGAGAGAGGGCAAAAACCCCGCAACTGGTGAAAAAATTACGATTGCGGCAACAAAAGTTCCTGCATTTAAAGCTGGTAAAGCGCTGAAAGACGCCGTGGCGAAATAAGAACCTCACGAAACAGGAACTGAATCAAAGATTCAGACTGTTTCGGAGAACCTTGTATCATTCCCGCTTCGCACAATGCGCTCGCGGAGATGGTATAAGAACCCCACGCCGTAAGCGCAGGCAAAGCCTGCGACGGCTGAGGGAACCTTGTTGCTCGCTGGCGCTCGTAATAAGAACCTCACGGCGCAAGCGGAAGCAAAGCTTCCGGCGCCTGAGAGAACCTTGTTGCTCCCCTTGGTCGTAATAAGAACCTCA
>JAAWBP010000061.1 GCA_022792755.1 Oscillospiraceae bacterium
AAAGGAACGATACCGGGCACAAAAGGCGGCTGTTTTATCTCTTTTTGTGCAAATTCTGTATCGCATGGCGATTTTTATGAAAGGAAAACGGAAAAAGAGAATCTGGATCATCCCGATTGCGGTTTTGCTGATCCTGGCGGTCGGGGCTGTGGGGGTGCTGTTCATCCGGCAGGAGATCCGGGCGGCCCGCCAGCGGGAGGCGGAGGCGTTCCGGTTCACTTCCGCCTCCCTCACCGTCGACCAGTTCGTGACCGCGCCGGGGACGGCTGTCACCTTTACCGCGTCGGCGGAGGGCGGAAAGGGAACCCTCCTCTACGAATTTTACTATATGGACGGGACGGAGGAGGTGGTGATCCAGGAGGCGTCGGAGAAAAATACCGCCGCCTTTACCTCTGACGACTACCGGCTCTATGAGGTCTTCGTCCGGGTGAGCGACGAATCCGCCATGACCGGAGACATCACCGCGAGCTGCCGCTACGGCGCGGCCCACAGCGGGGTTGACGTGTCGGTCTACCAGGGAACCGTCGACTGGGAAAAGGTAAAAGCCACTGGGTATGACTTCGTCATGCTCCGCGCCGGATTTGGGAAAGACGCCGGCCAGAAGGACCGGAATTTCGACCAGAACATCCTGGCGGCCAGCATGGCGGGGATGAAGGTCGGGGCCTACCATTACAGCTACGCCCTCACCCCTGAGGAGGCAGAGGAGGAAGCCCGGTTCTGCCTTTCCATCCTGGAGCCCTACAAGGGCCTGATCGACTACCCCATCGCCTTCGACATCGAGAGGGAGGAGCACCAGAACCTCACCGAAGAGGAGCTGACCGCCGTGGTGGACGCTTTCTGCGCGGTGATTGCCGAAGCGGGCTATACCCCGATCGTCTACACCTATGACAGCTGGCTGCGGCACCATCCCGGATGGGAGCAGCTCCAGCACTACGATATCTGGAACGCCAACTGGGCGGGGGAACCCCAAGCGGATTACGACTATGTGATCTGGCAGCACTCCAACCAGGGGCAGGTGGACGGGATTTCCGGCACGGTCGACCTCAACCACGCGTTCTGCGACTACGAAAAGGGGAAAAAGCTCGGTTGAGCCCGTGGACGGGCAGGACAGTCGCGGCCTGTGTCCAGGCGGGGCAATACGCGATTCATAAGTTAGCTAAAAGCGAAGCTGGTACCCCGCGAGGCGCCTTGCAGGCCAATCACCTTTTGACCGGCAAAACGTTCGGTATCTGGCTCCATTGTAGCGGCGGGCGCGGTTGTCAATCCCGAATCTGCACGCCGCGGCAAAAAACGAGGTCAGACGTCGCTTTCCCCCTTGACGGCAGGGCCGAACTCGACCCGCTTGGTGGCGATCCGCTCCTGAAACCGCCGGTCGTGCTCAACGAAGATCATTGCGGGCTGTCCGGCGAGGAGGAGCTCCTCGATCTGCTGGCGGGACAAAAGGTCGATGTAGTTGAGGGGTTCGTCCCAAAGGTAGAGATGGGACTCTTCGCTGAGGCTCCCCGCGATCAGCACCTTTTTCTTCTGCCCTTCGCTGAAGGAGGCGATATCCTTTTCAAACTGTGCCCGGGGGAAATCCAGCTTCCGGAGGATCGCCTTGAAGAGGGATTCGTCGACCCCGCGGGTTTGGGCGTACTCCCGCAGGCTCCCCTTTAAGAAAGAGGTGTCCTGCGCGATATAAGAGAGCTTCAATCCTCCGGTGGTTGTTACCCTTCCGGTGTGGGGGATTTCCTCCCCAACTAACAGCTTGAGGACGCTCGACTTCCCGCAGCCGTTCCGCCCGGAGAGGACGACCCGCTCCCCGCGGCCGACCGTGAAGGAAAGCCCGGAGAAGACAGGCGAATCCCCGTAGCAGACCGAAAGGTCTTCACAGGAGACGAGAACCTGCTTGGGATGGATCAGCGGGCGGATTTTTAGCGTCTCCGCCGTGTCGAGGTTTCGCAGCAGCTTCCCCTTTTCCTCCGCCGCGGCCTCGAGCCGCGTCTCGATCGATTTGGCTCGCTTCATCATCTTGGCGGCCTTGTGGCCGATTGCGCCCCGGTCGGGCCGCAGCCCGGCGATGCGGTTCCCCTTCTTGGACTTCTCGACGGCGTCTGACCAGCCCGACGCCCGTTTCGCGGCGGCGGACAGGTGGCGGATCTCCTGTTTCAGCCGTTCGTTTTCGGCCCGTTCAAAATCGTCCCGCCTCGTCTTATTTTCAAGCCAGGAGGAATAGTTCCCCTTTTGCAGTTCGATGTCCTGACGGTTGATCGACAGGATATGGTCGGTGCAGGCATCGAGCAGGGCGCGGTCGTGGGAGACGAGGATGAACCCCGCCTTCCCCTCGAGATACTGCTCGACTGATTCCCGCGCGGCGAGATCGAGGTGGTTGGTCGGCTCGTCGATGAGCGGGAAGGTGTTCTCCCGCAGGAAGAGGCAGGCGAGCAGGACTTTGGCCCGTTCCCCCTGGCTGAGGGTGCCGAAGGGCCGGTAGAGAGCTTCCTCCCCCATGCCGAGCAGCCGGAGCTCCCGGAGCAGCCGCCACTGCTCCGCGCCCTGGCTCAGCTCCTCCGCGAGGTCGGCGGCCGTCCGCCAGGGGTCGTCCACGGGAAAGGGGAAGTAGGCGAAATCCACCGTGGAATGGATCTGCCCGCCCGCGTCCAGCTCTCCCAGCAGCAGCCGGAGCAGGGTGGTCTTCCCCCGCCCGTTCCGGCCGATTAAACCGAGCCGCCAGGCGGTGTCGAGCTTGAGGCTCACATCCTCGAAAACGAGGTCGAAGCTGCCTTCGTAGCCGAAAGTCAGATGGTTGATTTGGATCAATGACATAGACATTCCTCCCAGACAAAACAAGCCCGCGGAAGGTAAAACGCCTCCCGCGGGCCGCCAGTCCGTTCAGAACCCGGCGCACGGCCCCGCAAAAAGCGGAGCTGTCCGATGGAGCCGTCATGTGACCCTTTTTCCCGCAGCCCTGTTTTGAAAAAATCGAACGGCAAAACAGACAGCCCGCGGCCGCCCGGCTTTTACCTTTTCTGTTTTACAAAACATCAGCAGGAAAAATGATGCACACTCTGGCCCCCTTCTTTTAAGTTGAACCTATCATACCACCGGTTCGCCGCCCTGTCAACTGTTAAGTCTGCCCCTTTTTCCGGTAGGCGAGGGGGGTCATCCCGGTAAACTGCCGGAAGAGGCGGGCATAATGGCTCTGGTCGGTAAACCCGAACCGCTCCGAGATCAGCTGGATGGAATCCCCCGTATACTGTAAAAAGTACTTGGAGGCGTCCACCTTCCTGCGCATCACATACCGCATCGGCGTCATCCCGGTTTCTTCTTTGAACCGCCGGCAGAAATGGAATTTGCTCATGCGAACGCTTTCCGCCAGCTCCTCTAACGTGATCGAGTCACAGATATGGTCGTTGATGTAATCCCCCACCCGGTTGACGAAGAGATGCTCCGGCAGCACCCCCACGGCCTTCCCCTGAAGGAAGTGCCCGATGATCTCCATCACCGCGCTGTAGAGCGCCTTTGAGATTGCAATCTCCACATTTTCCTCCCGTCGCATCACCGCGCCGAAGCAGCCGGCCAGGATTTCGGCCACCCGGCTCCCGTCGAACTCCGCCGGGAGGGAGGAAAGGGCCTCCACCTCTTCCATCAGGCTGGAGCAGCCCTTCCCGCTCAAGTGGGAAAAAAGAAGGACGCAGGGGTTGTCCGGGTCGCTGTAATACTCATGCCAGGGCTCCAGGTTCATTAAAATTCCCCGCCCTGCCCCCAGCCGGAACCGCTTCCCGTTCTGGCAGACGTGGAGAACGCCGGAGCAGACCACCATGATGATATTGTTGTTGAATTTCTCCCGGCGGATGTGGAGGCCCGGCTCGTCGAGGCAGCCCATGGCATCCGAAAAAAAGAGGTATTCCTGCGCGAATTCCGAAGGCGGCACGTACCGCAGGAATCCGCGGCAAGGCTGAAGATCCACCATAGCTTTCCCCCTGTAAAACTTTTGTCCAAACGCGATGCCTCAGCGCAGAACCCTGATTCATATGCGCCTGCCCACCGCGTTTTTACAGCATTAAAAAAACGCCCGCATTATTACGCAGACGCCTTTATCGATGATTCAACCCGCCGTAAAGACAGGCACTTTTTAAACAACGGAATTATTATAATCCCTTCGTCGGCAAAATGCAAGGATTTTTTTACAATTTGTCAGATTTCAGTAAAATTTTGGAAACAAAACAGGATTTCAGGCGATTCCCCCAAAACGTATGTTCTGCATCCCCTGCATGCGGAACATCTACTGCTCGTGCACCGCCGAAAACGGCTTTTCGGGGCCGTTGACCGCGTGGTCGTAAGCGTCCAGGATGTGCTGCTCCAGGTACTGCCTCGCCTCGTAGGAGATGGGGTGGGCGATATCGCGGAAGGTTCCATTTTCCTCCCGGCGGCTCGGCATGGCGACAAAGAGGCGTTCCGGCCCCTGCACCACCTTGATGTCGTGGATGGCGATTTCGTCATCCAGCGTCACGGAGACAATAGCGCGCAGCCGCCCCTCGTTGAGCAGCTTGCGGATTTTGATGTCGGTAATATTCATGGTTCTTCCTCCCTTAATCTTATTTACAGTTTTGGGCATTTCTTTCAAATTATTCAGGCAATCGGGCAGAAAGGGAAATTCTCGGTAAAAATCCTGTTTATTTTGCCATATAAATGTACTATAATAAAGGTGGCCTGCCGGAAGGCAAAAGGTGAAAACGAACCGCCGGCCGCACGGCGTCATACAAGAGCTGCCGGCTTTGGCAGCCTGCGGAAAATCGGAAAGGACGGGTTGCGTCATGGCTTTGGAAGGAAAAAATCCCTTAGAGGGGAAAAAGCGGCTTCATTTTATCGGGATCGGCGGCTCGGGGATGTTCCCCATCGTCCAGATCCTCCATTCGCAGGGGTATCTCATCACCGGCTCGGACAACAACGAGTCCGACATCCTCAAACTGGTGCGGGGGCTGGGGATCCCTGTCCAGCTGGGGCAGCGGGCCGAGAATATCGAAGGGGCGGAACTGATCGTCTACACCTCCGCCATCATGGACGACAACCCGGAGCTGGTCGCGGCCCGGGAAAGCGGCCTCCCGCTTCTGGAGCGCAGCGACGTTCTGGGCTACCTCACCAGCTTATACGACAACACCGTCTGTGTCTGCGGCACCCACGGCAAGACCACCACCACCGCCATGCTGACCCAGATCCTGATGGACAGCGGGGCCGACCCGTCCGCCGTCATCGGCGGGAAGCTCCACCGGATCGGCGGATACGGGCGGGTCGGGCACTCTGGGACGATGGTCTGCGAATCCTGCGAGTTTTCAGACCACTTCCTCAAGCTCCACCCCGACGTCGCCGTCATCCTGAACATCGACGAGGATCACCTCGACTACTTCAAAACGCTCGAAAATATCATCCGCTCCTTCCGCACCTTCGCCGAAAAAGCGGCCCGGCTGCTAATCTATAACGGGGACGACGCAAACACCCGGAAAGCGGTGGAGGGGCTGGGAAAAGAGGCGGTCACCTTCGGCTTTTCGGAGGAAAACGATTATTATCCCGCCAACATCATCTCCCTCGGCGGAACCCGCCAAAGCTTCGAGCTGTTCCATCAAAAGAGCCGGATTGCGGAAATCAGGCTGAACGTCGCAGGACGGCACAACGTGCTGGACGCGGTCGCCGCCTGTGCGGCGGCGCTGGCCTGCGGCGTCCCGGCCGAGGGGCTGGCCGCTCCCCTGGCCGACTTCAACGGGGCGGGCAGGCGGTTCGAGCTGCTGGGCGAGGTGAACGGCGTGACGATTGTCGACGACTACGCCCACCATCCAGCAGAGCTCAGGGTCACGCTGGAGGCCGCGAAAAAGCTGGATTTCAAGCGGGTCTGGGCGGTTTTCCAGCCCTTCACCTATTCCCGCACCGCCCTGTTGTTCGACGACTTTGTCGAGGTGCTCCAGATCGCCGACCGGGTTGTCCTTTCGGAGATCATGGGCTCGCGGGAAAAGAACACCTACAACATCTACTCAAAGGACCTCTGCGCCAAAATGCCGGGGAGCGTCTGGTTTGACACCTTTGAGGAGATCCGGGACTACGTGCTGGAAAACGCCGAACCGGGGGATTTGGTGATCACCCTGGGCTGCGGCGACATCTACAAGGCGGCAAAGCTTATGCTGAACCTATAACCGCACCGGTCGGGCCGGGCGGAGGCCTCCGCGTCCGTGTCCGGACTGGACAAACGCGATTCATAGGTTGTGCTAAAAATGGGGTTGGTAACCCGCGAGGCACATTGTACGATCTCAGGCATCTCGCAGGACAGCTACCTTAAGACTGGTAAAACCTTGGTGTGCGAATCACCTGCAGGGGTACCCTGCCCCGCGAGGTCTGTGACCGGGCCGGACAGTTGCGATCCCTAAGTGATGCCGAACTGATAGGTTTGTATCCCGCGAGGCACATGTTTCATACAACGCACCTCGCAGGACCGGGTGATCCCGGCCGAACAATACGCGATCCGCAGGTGATGCGAATAACAACGTTCCTTTCCCGCGCGGCACATGTTTCGTATAACGCGCCTCGCAGGACTAAAACCTAAAGACCGGTAAACTCTGGTGT
>JAAWBP010000062.1 GCA_022792755.1 Oscillospiraceae bacterium
AAACACATTACCGCAGGCGGAGAGACTCCCTCCACAGTTGCTTTGGAAACGCCCAGGCCGGAACATCAGCCGCTCATTTCCGTTATGAAGACGAGCCGAAATATCATTTGCGAACGTATGTAGTATAACAGATTTTCCACCAAACCGCAAGATATCCCCACAACTGACAGAAACAGGCAAAATCACAGAGCACCCATGACGAGACTGCTAATAAAAATCCTGCCCCCGACCGGCTAAAGAGATAGGGAGCGCGAAAACACTCGTGATTTTCGTGCTCCCTATAGATATCCTCGATTGACAAGTGCAGACGTGGTTTTACAAGGCGGTGCGGCGTGCCTCTGCGCCGGGTGATCCCGGCTGAACAATACGCGATCCGCGGGTGGTACCAATAACAAGGTTCATTTCCCGCGAGGCATGTAGTTTGTACAAAGTGCCTCACAGGACGGAATGCTTCCGCTGTCAGACGCGATTCACAGGCTTACCAGACTGATCGGTTCGTAACCCGCGAGGCCCGTGACCGGGCCGGACAAACGCGATTTCTAAGCGATACCGAACTTATAGGTTTGTATCCCGCGCGGCACGCCGGGTGGCCCCGGCTGGACGATACGCGATCCATAAACAGAGTAGATAGCAACATTGGTAACCCGCGAGCCACATGTTTTGTATAACGCGCCTCGCAGGATTGGAACCTGAAGGTCAGAGAAGCTCTTTGTGCGCGAATCGTCCCGCCGGGGACACCCGGCAAACTTCTTCGAACCCCAGAGCTTCAGAAAGGACGGGATGGCAAAGCCACAGGCGACGTGCCTCCGCGCCCGTGGCCGGGCAGGACAAACGCGCGCCTCGCAGGATCGCAGCTTAGAGGCTGGTAGAACATTTGTGTACGAATTGCCAGCGATGGCTCGCCGCTCGGGAACACTCGGACAGCACACTTTTTTGAAGTTCTAGGGCGTGTTTGCTCTTATCAATCGAGGGTAAAGAAGGCAGCTAATAGAACCACCATTGAAAAAGGATATCACCCCATCAAAAAATCACTCCTGATCAGATAGTCCATCCAGCGTCCAGCCTTCGTCACCGGTGTAGATCATCCGTTTGGTCATCCCGCCGTCGACCACAAGGTTCTGCCCGTTGATAAACCTGTTTTCCGGATCGCAGAGAAAGGTGACCGCGCGGGCGATATCCATCGGTTCCCCCACCCGCCCGGATGGATGCTGGATTAAATCCGCCCGGGTATAGATTGGACGATAGGCGTCTTTATGATACGCGCTGGTCTCAATCCAGCCGGGGCTGACCGCATTGACCCGCACCCTTCCCGCGAGACTGACGGCGAGCGCGTGGGTCAGCGCCGCAATCCCGCCTTTGGCAGCGGAGTAGCTTTCGGTATCCGCCTGGGACATAAAAGCGCGGGTAGAGCAAAGGTTGACCACCGATGCATCCACCCCAAAATAGGGAAGGAAAAGCTGGGTCAGCCGGTAGGGGGCGGAAACTCCCACACGGAGAACATAGTTGAAATCATCCCAATCACAGCCGGAAAGAATCCCCTTCCTGCTCAGGCAGGCGTTGTTCACAAGGACGTCCACCCTGCCGCAGACATCCCCGACCGCCTTGGCGAAATTCTCCAGAGCGCTCTCTTCCGCCACATCGCCGTAATAAAACAAGTGGTTTTTGCCGGTTCCGATCACCTTGAGCCGCATGAGCGCCTCCCTGCCCGCTTCCTCGTCGAAATCGATTACGGCAACACAGCCACCCTGCTTGGCGAATTCCTCAGCGATACAGCGGCCGATCCCCTGCGCGCCACCTGTGACAACACAGACCTTGTCCTCAAACCTCATTTTGCTCCGCCCCTTTCTAATAAACGTGCTTCCGCCTCTTTCTTTGAAAAAACGCAGCCGCAGTAATCCTGGCGATAGAGGCGGTACTCCCGCGAAAGCTCGATAGAACGCTGATAACCGCCCTTTTTCTTAAAATCCGACGGCAGATAGGGCACCCCAAACTCCCGCGCGGCTTCCTCACCGATTTCATTCAGCCAGTCCGTCCGTTTCAGCGGGCTGATCGAAAGGGTGGTTGTAAAGTAATCGAAGCCCCCTTCCGATGCGGCCCGGGCCGCCTCCCGCAGCCGGAGCCGATAGCAGGCATAACAGCGCTCACTCCCCTCCGGAAGCCGCTCCAATCCCTTTACCGCAGTGTAAAACTCCTCGGGACGGTATTCCCCTTCTAAGAACGAAACCGGATGCTTTACCGGGAGCTGTCCAATCAGCCGCTTCTGTTCATCAACCCGGCAGCGGTATTCCTCCGCCGGAGAAATATTGGAGTTATAGTAAAAAACGGTGATTCGGAAAAAAGAGGACAGATACTCCAGCACATAGCTGCTGCAAGGCGCGCAGCAGCTGTGGAGCAGCAGGGACGGGACGGTTCTCTCCCGCTCCAGACCGGATAAAATGGCGTCGAGCTCTTTTTGATAGTTCCGATGGTTCATCTGAAAAATCCCCTCAACGGCGAAAATTTATGCCGGCAAAAAAGGATAGATGCACAGGCCGACAACACCCGCGCCCAGCATGACGAAGATTGGATTCACCTTGAACTTTCGCAGAACGAAGAGCGCGGCGGCAAAGATTCCGACGGCAACCCAGTCGATCTTTTCGACAGCAAAGCTCCAAATAGTGTCCCCGCCCCAGAGCGCCAGAATCAGGATGCCGACGCCCGCCGAGGCGATCAGCGAGACAACCGCCGGGCGCAATCCGCTCAACGCGCCCTGGATCAGCGCAAGGCCGTGGAACTTATAAAACAGGTAGGCTAGAAGCAGGACGATGATGCAGGAGGGGAGCACACAGCCGAGGGTCGCTACAGCCGCGCCGCCGAGCCCTCCGACCCGCATCCCCACAAAAGTGGAGGCGTTGATGGCGATCGGCCCCGGCGTCATCTGGGAAATGGTGAGGATGTCGGTAAACTCGGTCATGCTCAGCCAGCCGTGCAGGTCGACGACCTGCGTCTGGATCAAAGGAAGCGCGGCATAGCCGCCGCCGAAGCTGAACAGCCCGATCTGGAAAAAGCTCCAGAGAAGTTCCAGGTAAATCATTTCGCTTCCCCCTTTCCTGCTTTTTCCCGTCTTCCCCGAACCACCGTCGCAATCATCCCGATTGCGGCGCAGGCGAGGATCACAAATACAATATTGATGTCAAAGAAATAAGCGACGATAAAAGAGCCGATCATAATGACATAGGACAGGACGCTTTTTTCCTTCCCGACCTTGATCGCCATCTTGACGACCGCGTCTACGATGACCGCCGCGACGCCGGCCTGCATCCCTTTCATCATGGTGGCGACATAGTAATTGTCGCGGAATGCCTTGTAGAACAGGGAGATGACCGAAATGATAATAAACGGCGGCAGAACGGTGCCGAGCATACTGACCAGCGCCCCCAGGACACCGCCCAGACGGTAACCGATCATGATCGACGCATTGACTGCGATCGGCCCGGGCGCCGACTGCGCGATCGCGACCAGATCGAGCATTTCGGTTTCGTCGATCCAGCCGTACTGGCTGACGAATTTTTTCTGCATCAGCGGCACGATGACATAGCCTCCGCCAAAGGTAAAA
>JAAWBP010000063.1 GCA_022792755.1 Oscillospiraceae bacterium
AACAGGACGGGAAGCTCGTATTGGTGACCGCCATCAATCCCACCCCCGCCGGGGAGGGGAAAACGACGACGACCGTCGGGCTCGGACAGGCGATGAAAAAAATCGGGAAAAAGGCGGTGATCGCCCTGCGCGAACCGTCGCTCGGCCCGGTGTTCGGGATCAAGGGCGGCGCGGCCGGCGGCGGTTATGCCCAGGTCGTCCCGATGGAGGAGATCAACCTCCACTTTACCGGCGACATGCACGCCATCACCGCCGCGAACAACCTCCTCTGCGCGGTGATCGACAACCACCTCCAGCAGGGCAACGAGCTGGGGATCGATCAGCGGCGGATCCTCTTCAAGCGCTGCATGGACATGAATGACCGCGCGCTCCGCTTCGTCAACGTCGGACTGGGCGGCAAAGTCAACGGCGTCCCCAGGGAGGATTCCTTCCTGATCACAGTCGCCAGTGAAATCATGGCCATCCTCTGCCTCGCCGAAAACATCGACGACCTCAAAGAGAGGCTTGGCAAAATTTTGGTCGCCTATACCTATGACAACCGCCCGGTTTTCGCAAAGGACTTGGGCTGTGTCGGTGCAATGGCGCTCTTGTTAAAACACGCCATCAAGCCGAATCTCGTCCAAACCCTTGAAAACACTCCCGCCATCATGCACGGCGGGCCGTTTGCCAACATCGCGCACGGCTGCAACTCCGTCCGCGCGACCAAGCTCGCCTTAAAGCTCGGGGATTACGCCATCACCGAAGCGGGCTTCGGCTCCGACCTCGGCGCCGAAAAGTTCCTGGATATCAAATGCCGGTACGCCGGCCTTGCGCCAAGCTGCATCGTCGTCGTCGCAACAGTGCGGGCGCTCAAATACAACGGCGGCATCGCCAAAGCCGACCTGGGCGCGGAAAACGCCGGGGCGGTGGAAAAGGGGATCGTCAACCTGGAGACCCATGTCAAAAACATGCAGCAGTACGGCGTCCCGGTCGTCGTCGCGATCAACCGCTTCGGAACCGACAGCGACGCGGAGTTAAAGGTCATCAGCGACTGCTGCGAGCGCCTCGGCTGCGACTTCGCCCTGTCAGACGTGTTTGCAAAAGGCGGGGACGGCGGCACCGAGCTCGCGCAGAAGGTCGTGGAAGCCTGCAAAAAGCCCGGGGCCTTCAAGCTCCTCTACGATGAAAAAGCGCCGATCAAAGATAAGGTCGAGGCCATTGCGCAGAAAATTTACCATGCGGACGGCGTCGTCTACACCGGTGCGGCGGAAAAGGCGATCCGGGATATCACTGCGCTCGGCTTTGACAAACTGCCGGTTTGTGTTGCCAAAACCCAGTATTCCCTTTCGGACGACCCGAAAAAGCTCGGTGCGCCGTCCGGGTTCGAAATCACCGTCCGGGATGTGCGGCTCAGCGCCGGGGCCGGCTTTATCGTCGTGCTGACCGGGGAGATCATGACGATGCCGGGGCTCCCCAAACAGCCCGCCGCCCTCGGGATGGACATCGCTTCGGACGGAACCGTCACCGGGCTTTCCTGACCGGATGGAGCGCATCATGGTGTATGAAACCCATTCCCCGGTTGAGACCGAAGCGCTCGCCACTTCGCTGGCGGCCGCTCTCTCCCCCGGTGCAGTCATCGCCTTTTCCGGCGGGCTCGGAGCCGGAAAAACCGCTTTTACCCGCGGGCTCGCGAAAGGGCTGAACGCTGCGGGAGAAGTCTCCAGCCCGACCTTTGCCCTGGTTCACGAATACCGGGGAGAACCGCCGCTGATCCACTTCGACATGTACCGCATCTCCTCGCTGGACGACCTCTATACGACCGGATATTTCGATTATCTGGACGGCGGAAACATCCTGGCGATCGAGTGGAGCGAAAAGATCGCAGACGCTCTGCCGGAAGACGCGATCCGCATTTTTATTGAAACGACCGGCGAAACCAGCCGCCGGATCACCATCGAAGGAGGGCCGGACTTTGAATATCCTCTCCATTGACACCTCGGCCCAGGTCGCTAGCGTCTGCATCCTGGACGAAACAGGAATTCTCTCTGAGTTCAACGTCAACGTCAAGCTCACCCATTCCCAGACACTGATGCCGATGTGCGAAGCCGCACTGGACTGCGCAAAAATATCTTTGGAGCAGATCGGCGCTTTTGCCGTTTCGGCGGGCCCCGGCTCCTTCACCGGCGTGCGGATCGGCGTGTCCGCGGTCAAAGGGCTCGCGGCATCTTCCGGGAAGCCCTGTATTCCGGTTTCCACCCTGGAAGGGCTCGCATACAATCTCCAGCCTGAAAGCGGGATTCTGTGCGCGGCGATGGACGCGAGATGCGCCCAGGTTTACAATGCCCTCTTTCGCTGGGAGGATGGGTCGCTCCGGCGTCTCTGCGAAGACCGCGCGGTTTCCATCGAGGCGCTCGGGAAGGAACTGGAACAATTTGGCGAAAATATTTTTCTGGTTGGAGACGGCGCCGATTTGTGCTTTAATAAGTTAAAGGAAGCGCTTCCGTCTCTTGAGCGCGTCCCCCCTCACCTGAGATTTCAGCGTGCTGCAAGTGTCGGCCTGGCGGCGCTCGAACGCGCAAAGGCCGGAAAAACCTGCACGGCCGCTGAACTCATGCCGGTTTATCTCCGGCTTCCGCAGGCTGAACGGGAGCTGCTCAAAAAACAGCAGAAGTGATTTCCTGCAAAGGCATCTTCAAAATTTAAGCCGACCCGAAGATAGCCTCATTTGATTGACCGCATCGGCGGCGGTGGAGTGCGAAATGATGATTGCGATTGGAAGCGACCACGGCGGATATGAACTCAAGGAACAGATCAAGGCTTTTCTGGATGAAAAAGACCTTGCTTATAAGGATTTCGGCACCTACTCGCCCGAATCCTGTGACTATGCCGACATCGCAGAGGCTGCCTGCGACGCGGTGGTGAGCGGCGAATGCGAAAAAGCGCTCCTGTTCTGCGGAACGGGGATTGGTATATCGATGGCGGCGAACAAAATAAACGGAATCCGCGCGGCGGCCTGCTGCGACTACTTTTCCGCGAAGTACACCCGCCTGCACAACGACGCGAACGTCCTCTGCCTCGGCGGCAGGGTGGTGGGGGTCGGAGAGGCCTGTGAGCTGATCGACGTCTTCCTCAGCACCGAGTTTGAGGGGGGGCGCCACGCCGTTCGAATTGGGAAAATCGCCGCGCTGGAAGAACGCGAACGCGGTTTAAAGGACGAATGAAAGGAGCACAGACATGACCCCGATTATTATGCACCACCCCTTGATCCAGCACAAAATCTCCCTTCTCCGGGACAAAAACACCGGGACGAAAGAATTCCGCGAGCTGGTTTCAGAAATTGCAATGCTGATGTGTTATGAAGCCACCCGTGACCTCCCACTCAAGGAGATCGAGATTGAAACCCCGGTTGCGGTTGCGAAAACCAAGGTGATTTCCGGCAGCAAGATCGCAATCGTCCCGATCCTCCGGGCCGGGCTCGGCATGGTCGACGGGATGCTCAACCTGATCCCGGCCGCAAAGGTGGGGCATATCGGCCTTTACCGCACCGAGGAGGACGGCAAGGTCGACGTCGTCGAATACTACTGTAAACTCCCGGAGGATATCGAACACCGCGACACGATCGTCCTCGACCCGATGCTCGCCACCGGCGTGTCGGCTGTAGATGCCTTGACACAGCTGAAGGGCCGGGGGGCAAAAAATTTAAAGTTCATGTGCATCATCGCCGCTCCGGAAGGTTTGGAGGCACTGGAAAAGGCTCATCCCGATGTGCAAATCTACTGTGGGACGCTGGACCAGCGCCTCAACGAAAACTACTACATCGTTCCCGGATTGGGCGACGCTGGCGACCGGATCTTCGGCACGAAATAGCGAAAGCAAAGCTGGGGCCGCGGCGCGGAAGATCATTCGCGCCGCGGCTTTACTGTTCCCCCTCCAGATAAAATATAGATGTATGACTGGTCAAAATATTTTTACTTATCGTATAAAACACCAAATAAATACGTTTTGGTTCTTGTTTCAAAGAGGAACTCCGGCGTGTTTGCCTGCTATCTGATTTTCCACATATTTACGGTTTACAGGAAAATATAAATTTTTTATGAACCCTCTTGCCT
Source organism: Oscillospiraceae bacterium (assembly GCA_022792755.1). GTDB lineage: Bacteria > Bacillota > Clostridia > Oscillospirales > Ruminococcaceae > Metaruminococcus_A. Next base: position 4,089 of record JAAWBP010000063.1, read on the forward strand.
CATCCCGCTTTTTATTGTTTAATAATCTAAATGATTCCCCAGCCAAAGGAGAGGAACGGCAGAATGAAAGAACTAAACCTGGTTTTGGTGGAACCGCAGATCCCCCAAAACACCGGTAATATTGCGAGAACCTGCGCCGCGACCGGCGCTTCCCTCCACCTGGTTCGGCCGCTGGGATTCGAAATCGACGACAAAAAGCTCAAACGCGCCGGGCTTGATTACTGGCATCTTCTCGACATCCATTACTACGATGGGCTGGAAGATTTCTTTTCCCGAAACCCGGAAGCAGCCTGTTACTATTTTACGACCAAAGGGCGGCAGGTCTACTCGAATATCGCCTATCCCAACCAGGTTTATCTGGTGTTCGGGCGGGAGGACGCCGGGCTGGACGAGGGACTGCTTCACGGCTATCCTGAACGCTGCCTCCGGCTGCCGATGATCTCCGAGGCGCGGAGCCTGAACCTCTCCAATTCCGTCGCGGTCGCCGCTTATGAGGTGCTCCGCCAATGGGGGTTTCCCACCCTGAAGACCGCCGGGAACTTGACAAAGCACGACTGGTAAATCTTCCGGATTGGAAGACCCTTATAAAATCAAACAGAAAGGGGCGAACCCAGTACGCAAAGGCTTTTACGTTTTTTTGCGGCAGCTGGTTCGCATGGTGATGAATATGAGCGAAAAAATCAAATTGCTGACCGATTCCTGCTGTGATATCCCGCCCGAGGTTGCCCGGGAATACGAAATCGACATCCTCTCCTTCCCGATTACGGTGGACGGAAAAGAGTACCGCGAGCGGATTGATTTCGATGCCGAGGAATTTTACGGTATGCTGTCGAAGGCGGCTAAAATCCCCACCCACGCGCAGCTGATCCCGATCGAGTTCGAAGACATTTACGAAAAGGCGTATCAGGAGGGGTATACCGACCTGATCTTTGTTTCGATCAATTCCAAGGGTTCGAGTACCTATGCCAACTCCAAAATCGCCGCGAACAGCTTTTACGACAACCACCCCGAGGCAAAGGAGACCTTCCGCTTCCACCTGATCGATTCCGGCTGCTACACCATGGGTTACGGGATGGCCGTCATCGAAGCGGCCAAAAAGATCCGGCGGGGGCTTTCGGCCAAGGAGGTCGTCTCCAGCATCGAGGACTGGATCAAGCACGTCCGCATCCTTTTTGTCCCCCTCACCCTGGATTTTGCCAAGAAATCCGGCCGGATTTCCGCAGCCGCCGGCTTTGTAGGCGAACTGCTGGGGCTCAAGCCGATCATCACCTTTGAGGGCGGCGATTCGGTGATCTTGGAAAAGGTGCGGGGGGAAAAGGCCGTCGTCCCGCGGCTGATCCAGATGGTGCAGGAAACTGTGATCCCCGAAACGCCCTACAGCATTGTACACGGCGGGCAGCCGCAGCTGACAGGGGAACTGACTGCGGAAATGGAAAAGCACTTCGGAAAGGCTGAGTACGTCTACCCGCTGGGGCCGGTCGTCGCAATCAACGCCGGGCCGAGCGTTGTCGGCGTCATCTATAAATCGCACGAGCACGACAATTAAGGGGCGTCGGTTTTTCTTCAGGTGGCGATCCCCTCCCCGACGTCCAATACATAGTAAAAACCGGGATTTATCGTCCCGGTTTTTTGATTGCTCCGCAATAAAACTCTTTTTCTGATAGCCATGTCCCCCGCCCCTTACGGGGCAACCGAGCCATTTGGCCGAAATTTTATTACCGTATTCCCCTATGTTTTATCGATCCTTTTCCCATACAGAGATTTAGCTGCCGCCGGTTTACAGTCCCTTTATTGCTCCCCAGGCAAAAAATTGGCTTTTTTTAGAAAACACTCCTCTTTTTCATATTAAATACTTGAAAAAAAAGCCAAAATAAGGTATGATTAATGTGATTGTTAAGCTCCTCACAAACTTACCCTCGGTTGACAAAGGCAAACGCGTCCCAGAACATCAGAAAAGGTGAGCCGGCAGCGTTCTTGGGCTTGGAATGCGACAGCATGCCTTCGCCCTGCGGCCTTGCCATCTCGGCCTTCCTGAAGCTCTGGGGTTCGAAGAAGTTTGCCGGGTGATCCCGGCGGGGGCAACTCGGTGAAGTGTCTCCGCTCCGTCCTGGGAAACCGTGTCTGCGCTTGTCAATCGAGGGTAACAAAACAACAAGATGAAAGGATGTATTGCATGAGTTCGTTAAACAAAAAGTCGATCGAGGATATCGACGTATCGAACAAACGCGTATTGGCCCGCTGCGATTTCAACGTCCCGCTCAAAGACGGCGTCATCACGAACGACAAACGGATTGTCGCCGCTCTGCCTACGATCAAATATCTGATTGAGCACGGCGCTAAGCTGATCCTCTGTTCCCATCTCGGCAGACCGAAAGAGGGTTGGGAGCCTGAATTTTCACTCGCTCCAGTCGCCAAACGGCTCTCTGAACTTCTCGGCAAAGAAGTTGTCATGGCTAAGGACGTAATCGGTGAAGATGCGAAAGCCAAGGCTTCCGCTCTAAAGGCCGGCGATGTCATGCTGCTTGAAAACGTCCGTTACCATAAAGAGGAAAAGAAAAACGATCCGGCCTTTGCGAAAGAGCTCGCTTCCCTGGCTGAGATTTATGTCAACGACGCGTTTGGCGCAGCGCACAGAGCGCACGCCTCCACCGCCGGCGTCGCGGATCATCTCCCCGCTGTTTGCGGTTATCTGATGCAGAAAGAGATCGACTTCATCGGCGGCACCATCGAGAACCCGAAGCGCCCGTTTGTCGCAATCCTCGGCGGCGCGAAAGTTTCTGACAAAATCGGCGTCATTGAGAACCTGATCGACAAGGTTGACACCCTGATCATCGGGGGCGGTATGGCCTATACCTTTATGCGCGCAATCGGCAACACCACCGGCTCCTCGATCTGTGAAGAGGATAAGCTGGATCTCGCCCGCGACCTGATGGACAAAGCGCGCGCCAAGAACGTGAATTTCCTGATCCCGGTCGACAATATCGTCGCCCGCGAATACAAAGAGGATTCCGTCTTTATGCGGATCTATTCCGACGCGATTCCGGACGGCTGGATGGGCCTCGACATCGGGCCGACCACTCAGGAGCTCTTTGCCAAGACCATCAAAGGCGCCGGAACCGTCATCTGGAACGGGCCGATGGGCGTCTCTGAGTGGGAGAATTTTGCAGCCGGCACCCGTTCCGTCGCACAGGCGATCGCGGACGAAGAGGGCGCTGTCTCGGTTATCGGCGGCGGCGACTCGGTTGCAGCTGTCACCAAGCTCGGCTTTGCCGACAAGATGAGCCACATCTCCACCGGCGGCGGCGCTTCCCTGGAATTCATGGAAGGCAAGAAGCTGCCGGGCATCGAGTGCCTCATGGATAAATAAGCGAAATCCCTGAAAAGCTGCCGCCCGGCTGGGCGGCGGCTTTTAAAAATAAACCCTGCTCAAAATCATATGAAGGAGTCAACTGTTATGAATAAAGCACTGCGCAAAGCCGTCATTGCCGGAAACTGGAAGATGAACAAAAACAGGGCGGATGCCAAAGCCCTGATCGAAGAGATGAAACCGCTGGTTGCGGGCGCTGACTGTGACGTAATCGTCTGCGTCCCCTTTACCAACCTCGAAACCGCGTTGGATGCCGTCAAAGGCTCCAACATCAAAGTCGGCGCTGAAAACTGCCACTTTGAGAAATCCGGTGCTTTCACCGGCGAAATCTCCGCCGATATGCTAACCGAAATGGGGGTCGAGTACGTCATCATTGGCCACAGCGAACGCCGCCAATACTTTGGTGAGACCGACGTCACTGTCAACAAACGCACCCTCGCCGCGCTGAACGCAGGCCTGAAGGTCATCCTCTGTGTCGGCGAAATGCTGGAAGACCGCGAGCTCGGCATCACAGCGGAGCTGGTCGCCATGCAGACCAAAATTGCGTTAAACGGCGTTACGAAAGAGATGCTCAAAAACATCATCATCGCCTATGAGCCGGTTTGGGCGATCGGCACCGGTAAAACCGCGACCGCTGAGCAGGCGAACGAGGTCAACGCCATCATCCGGGCGACTGTCGCCTCCCTCTATGGCAAGGATGCGGCGGATGCGCTCACCGTCCAGTACGGCGGCTCCATGAACGCGAAAAACGCGGAAGAACTCCTCGCTCAGCCCGACGTCGACGGTGGGTTGATCGGCGGCGCTTCCCTGAAAGCGGAGGATTTCAGCATCATTGTCAAGGCGGCTTCCAAATAAATTGAATCAAGAGGGAAAAAGATGAAAAAACCACTGGCACTTATTATCTTAGATGGATTCGGCTATAACAGCTCCGATTACGGCAACGCCGTTACAGCGGCTAAAACGCCGAACCTCGACAAGCTTTTCGACACCTGCCCCCACACCTTGATCGGCGCGTCTGGAATGGACGTCGGCCTTCCGGACGGGCAGATGGGCAACTCGGAGGTTGGGCACACCAACATCGGCGCAGGGCGGATCGTTTACCAGGAGTTGACGCGGATCACCAAGTCGATCAAAGACGGCGATTTCTTCCAGAACGAAGCTTTTTCCGCCGCCGTCGAAAACTGCAAGAAGAATGGCAGCGCCCTCCATTTGATGGGCTTGATGTCGGACGGCGGCGTCCACAGCCACAACACCCATCTTTTCGGTTTGGTCGAGCTCGCGAAAAGGGCTGGGCTCGAAAAGGTCTTTGTCCACTGTTTCATGGACGGACGGGACGTCCCCCCGACCTCCGGCAAGGACTTTATCGCCGAACTTCAGGAGAAGTTAAAGGAGATCGGCGTTGGAAAGATCGCCACCATCAGCGGCCGTTATTACGCCATGGACCGCGACAACCGCTGGGAGCGGGTCGAGAAGGCTTACGCTGCCATGGTCTACGGTGAGGGCAATGTGAACCCCTGCCCGGTCGATACCATGGAAAAATCCTATGCAGCCGACGTCACGGACGAATTTGTCCTGCCGACAGTCTGCACCGAGGGCGCGGAGATCGGCGCAAACGACAGCGTCATCTTTTTCAACTTTCGCCCCGACCGTGCGCGTGAGATTACCCGCACCTTTGTCGATCCGGATTTCACCGGCTTCGAGCGCAAAAAAGGGTGTTTCCCGCTTTACTTCGTCTGCATGACCCAGTACGATGCCACCATGCCGAACGTGGAGGTCGCTTTCAAGCCGCAGTCCCTGGTCAGCACCTTCGGCGAATATATCAGCGAAAAGGGGTTGACCCAGCTGCGGATTGCCGAAACGGAGAAGTACGCCCATGTCACTTTCTTCTTTAACGGCGGCGTGGAAGCCTCCTTCGAGGGGGAAGACCGCGCGCTGATCCCTTCCCCAAAGGTTGCCACCTACGACCTCAAGCCGGAGATGAGCGCCTACGAAGTTTGCGATGAGGTGGTTTCCCGCGTGAATTCCGGGAAGTACGATGTGGTCATCCTCAACTATGCAAACTGCGATATGGTCGGGCATACCGGCGTGTTTGAGGCTGCGGTCGCTGCTGTCGAAGCGGTCGACACCTGTGTGGGCAGGACGGTCGATGCCATCCTGGCTCAGGGCGGTGCGGCGCTGATCACGGCCGACCACGGGAACGCCGACCAGATGTATGAACCGGACGGCTCCCCCTTTACTGCTCACACCACCAATCCCGTTCCGCTCATCGGCGTCGGGCTGGATGGAAAAGGGCTGAAGGAAGGCGGCAGGCTCGCTGATCTGGCGCCGACCATGCTGGAGATCCTCGGCCTTGAAAAGCCCGCCGAAATGGACGGGCAGTCCCTGTTAAAATAAACACGTTTGAAAAAGGCTGTGCGTCAAATGGCGCACAGCCTTTTTTATTAAAAAATACGCCCCCGCAGACTCGATCCGCAAAGGCGCATTCAAAAAATTACCGTTCATCGAGAACAACATAGTCCCTCGGCTCTGTGATGCTTTTGTAAGCCGGCCGGATGATCTTCCCGACATTCACCAGCTCTTCCAGCCGGTGTGCGCTCCATCCGGCGATCCGCGCAATGGCAAAAATCGGCGTATAAAGCTCGAGCGGCAGGTTGAGCATATGGTAGACAAAACCGCTGTAGAAGTCGATATTCGCGCTGACACCTTTGTAGATATGCCGCTCCTCCGCGATGATCTGGGGTGCCAGCCGCTCTACGAGGGAGTAAAGCTGGAATTCTTCCGTCAGGCCCTTTTCCTCCGACAGGCTCTTTACGAATTTTTTAAAGATATTGGCACGCGGATCGGACAGGGAATAGACCGCATGCCCCATTCCGTAAATCAGCCCCGCCCGGTCGAACGCCTCTTTGTGGAGGAGCGCCCGCAGATAGCGCCCGACCTCCTCTTCGTCGGTCCAATCGCTTACCGTCTGCTTCATATCCTCAAACATCCTGACGACCTTGATGTTCGCCCCGCCGTGCTTCGGGCCCTTGAGCGAACCGAGTGAGGCGGCGATCGTCGAATATGTATCCGTCCCGGAGGAAGAGACCACGTGGGTGGTAAAGGTGGAGTTATTCCCGCCGCCATGCTCTGCGTGGAGCACCAGGGCGACGTCGAGAATCCTCGCTTCGAGCTCGGTAAACCTGCTGTCCGGCCGGAGGATGTAAAGCAGATTCTCCGCCGTGGAAAGCTCCGGCTGCGGGCTGTGGATAAAGAGACTGTTCCCATCATGGTAATGGCTGTACGCCTGATAACCATAAACCGAGAGGAGAGGAAACAGCGCGATCAGCTGGAGGCACTGGCGCAGCACGTTCGGGATGGAGGTATCATCCGCCGCATCGTCGTAGGAGTAAAGGGTCAGCACACTGCGCGCCAGGGTGTTCATCATATCTGCGCTCGGCGCTTTCATGATAATATCCCGTACAAAGCTGGTGGGGAGAGAGCGGTAATTGGCGAGGAGGTCTTTAAAATCGTCGAGTTCCCGACGGGTCGGTAACTCCCCAAAAAGAAGCAGGTAGGTCGCCTCTTCAAAACCGAAACGCTTTTCCCGGATAAATCCGCCTACGATTTTTTCAATGTTGACGCCGCGGTAGTAGAGCTTTCCCTCACAGGGGACCTTTTTCCCTTCCACGATTTTATGGGACTGGATGTCCGAAATCTCGGTAAGCCCAGTTAAAACGCCGTTCCCGTTGATATCGCGCAGGCCGCGATTCACCTCATGCTTTTTAAATAGGGCAGGATCGATGTAATTATTTTTTTCGCAAAGCTTGGAAAGCTCCCGAATTTCGGGGGTAATTTCATCATATAGGTTGGTTACCAGGCTTGCCATAATACACCCGCCTTTCTGTAGTGATAGATATGATACTAATAATATAACAATTTTATTAACGTGCTGTGAATCAGATTAAAGAATTCTAAAAACGTCGTCTTTAATTTGTTACATATTGTCAAAATTAGGTCGGTCTCTGGCGGAAAGATTCAAAATCTCCCACTTTTTCGGTAAAGTGCTTAGATGAAGCAGTACGACACGTTTTTCGCGCAGGCAACCACGGACCGCATTTGCCTGCAAAAGTATTCCACTTTGCAGCTGAAACCGCATGAAAAACCCCTGACGAGAGTTCTCCACCGTGTTAGTCGCCAGAATGGCTCGCCTCGTAGGATTGCTATCTTAAAACTTGCAAAGGGCATTGCCCAGTCCGAGTACGAACACGGGGCATTTTACGCCTCTCCTGCGCTTTGTGATGGAAAAGATTCCGCCCTCTGCAGAGGGTGAAACAGGCAGAGTACCCCTGCCGGTATTTCGCACCCTAATCTGCCGATCTCTGGTTTTCATCCTGCGAGGCACGTCCATACCTGGTACACAAGCGCTCTACATCAGGCATGTTACTCTGTTTAACCGCAGAAACCATCTGCGGCGGGCCTTCTTTTCACCGATAAAGCCGGAGAGAAGGCAAATTGTGGCATAGTAAAGAACTCCCGCGAATATATTAAACTGAACACCGACCAACATTTTCAAGAGAAAGAGGCTGTTAGAATGGCATTTTCCGATTTGGAAATTTTAGCGCGGATTTTGTTGTGCGAGGCGGGCGGTGAAGGGGAAAACGGGATGAAGGCCGTCGCCTGTGTCGTCATGAACCGGGTGCAGGTGGACTACGGGGAATACGGGCGGCTTGAACCGACCATCCGGGCAATTATCTACCAACCTGGCCAATTTGACTGCGTCAGGGAGGAAATCCGCGGGCGGTATAACCCGCAAAATATTTATAATATGCGCCCTGACCAGGTTCATTACGACATCGCAAACTGGGCGATTGCCGGCAACCGTCTGACCAACCTCGGCTTTGCGCTTTGGTACTTCAATCCCTTTGCTCCAAACTGCCGGCAAAATTTCCCCAGCAATGTCGGCGAGTTCGTCATACGGATTGGAGATCACTGCTTTTATAACCCGACTGCGGCTTATGCAGACACATAATGAACGGAGGAATCGTTTATGGATTATTATGCATCCCCGGAAAAAAGCTGTTTTCCTTCTAAAGACAACGGGAACAGCACAGCCTCTTCTACCCCGCCTCAGCGGGAAAACTCCCCCCGCAATGAAATCCCCACGCCAATTTTAGAGGCGGAATCTGGAAAACAATTCCGATCGCCTCTGGTTCAGTCGAGCTTCGACAGCGAAGAAATGCAGGGGTCGATGCAGAATATTTTAGCGCAGAACGTTGGAGAATACGTCGTAATCGAATTCCTAATCGGCACGGAACGGATGATGCGCAAGCAGGGAATCCTTTATTTCGTCGGCAGGAGCTATGTCACATTGTACGACGACATGCAGCGTGACTATATTGTCTGCGACCTTTTTTCAATCAAGTTTGTCTATTTCTACTACCCTGGCGTCCGTCCGCGTTGGAATTACAATACCCTCCCGAACCCCAATTCAACCAACAGAAACGGAAGATAAACTTTCAACAAAAAAATTCCTGACCGGGACAAAAACGCAGCGTAAATATTCTATCAGGGCTGGATTTGCAATTTGCAAATCCAGCCCTGATGTTGTTGTCCCCCCTTTTGAAACTCCGACATTCTAAGGATGTTTCTAGAGAGAAGGCAAAGGATCTCCACGGGCAGACGCGACCACAGACCAAAACATTTCATCTCACGAGATGGGGTTCGCGGGATTGGATTTCTAAAAGCCTGCGAGTCATTTGCAGCGTCCAACAATCACATATAAAAAGCCTGAAAACAGATTGTTTTCAGGCTTTTTGTCTTATGAAACCATCAAAAGTATCTCATCACTTTTGCGGAAGTCAACCGACAGATCAAACTTCCTCAGCGTCACATATCGACATACCGAACCAAAAAGCTTCAGCGTTTCAAGCGGAATTTTTTGGTCTGATCCTGGAGCATGCGCGCTTGCTCGAAGAGCTCTGTGCTGACCGCCGCCGACTCCTCGCTGCTGGCCGAATTGGTCTGAACCACGGACGAAATCTGCCCAACCCCTTCCGTTACCTGGGCAATGGATTCCGCCTCGTCGCGTACAGCATCGGCAACTACCCCAATATCATCGTTGGAATGCGTTACCAGCTCCAGCGTCTTTTGCAGGGCTTCAGAAACTTCCCCTACAATCTCGCTGCCTCTGCCCGCCGCCTTCACACTGTTGTCGATCAGATCCTTTGTGGCCTTCGCCGCTTCATCAGACCGGGCCGCAAGGCTCCGCACTTCATCGGCTACTACAGCAAATCCTTTTCCTGCCGCGCCGGCCCGGGCAGCTTCCACCGCCGCATTCAGCGCCAAAATATTGGTCTGGAACGCAATGTCTTCGATTGTGGCAATGATCTGCCCGATCTGTTCAGACGTGTTGCTGATATCTGCCATAGCAGACACCATCTGGTCCATCTGCTTGCCGCTGACCGAAATCTGCTCTCCTGTCAAGCGGGCGCGCTCCTGGGCATTCATTGCAACCTCTACGTTCTTTTTTGCGCTCTTGGAAAGGTCATCCAACGTTGCAAACAATTCTTCAACAGAACTGGCCTGCTCCGTAGCGCCCTGTGCCAAGGACTGGGAACTGCTTGAAAGCTGTTCGGCATTTTCAGAAATGCGTTGCTCCGCCTGCGTGATCTGCGCCAAAACCGTGGACAGCGTTGTGGTAAAACTTTCTATCGAGGTTTGAATCGAGCTGAAATCCCCAATATAATTTGCAGAGGTCTGAACGTTGAAATTACCCTCCGAAAGCTGATCCATAATGCGGTTGATATCTGCCACATAGCTGTCTATCAACCCCATCGAATGCTGCAGCGTACCGGCCAAATCACCCAGCTCGTTCTCAGCGCTGTAGGACAAATTCAGCTTTAGGCGGCCTTCCTGCAAAGGCTTGCTGCTGCTGGTAATATGTATAATCGGTTTAACGACACCGCGCAGCACATAATAGACCAAGCTGATCAAGCAGGCCAACGCCAAAAGGAGGCAGACGCCGGACGTAATATGCATAATCACAAGGGTGGTTTCAATCTCAGCCTGATTCTCGGCGCTCAAAACGCCTGCGCGCTCGATCACCTGATCCAGCAGCCCCACCAGAGTGGTGAGATTGGACTGTATCGTCCCTTGGAAATAAGTTTGCGCCTGGACGGGATCGTTTTCCATCAGACCGAGCACATAAGTCGCCGACTCGTGGAGTTCCTTATGCAGCGGCTCCAACTGGGAACGCAGCTCCAAAATTTCCTTATCATCCGTTCCCTCTTCTCCATAAAGCCACTGGCCCAAAACACAAGAGGTCGGGTCGATGCTCCCGGTAAATTCAGTGCCGGCATACAACGCGTTGCTGAGGTTCGAGGCCCACTTATAATGTGCGACCTCCGCCCGCTGCGCCCTGTCCAGCAATGCATTGGCCTGGGCAGCGTACGCTTGTGTTCCCTGGATGCGAAAAATATTAAAAGTCGTCATAAAACTGAACAGGAGTGTCGAAGCGAGGGCGGCGGCAACCCGGATTCCCACCATTTTTTTAATGCTTTTTTTCATACACGCTCATTCCTTCTGTTTAATTGCTTTGCCTGTTCCTTGTTCACAGCCGGGCACCTTCCCAAATGACAAAAAGAGCGCGGCGTCATAGGGCGTTTCGCACTGGGGTAAGAACAGTCAAAAGACAGATTAAAATGTGACCAGACAAATTTATGAGAAAAATTTATCTATTATTTATAATACACCTATCAGCAATATTTTGCAACGACAAATCTGCCTTTTCCAAAGAAAATATATGCGCCCATTCCTTCAAACCTGCAACGACGCTCCATTTTTGGAACTGTTCCGGGATAAAAACGCCCCAAAGCCGGAGGCGGCGCAATCTAAACTGCACCGCCGCCAATCTCCCTATGCCATTTTCCAGCTAAACGGTCCCGTTTTACCGGCTGTGCTGGATAAACTTCCAGCTGTCCTGACACATCTCCGTAATTCCTTTTTCCGCGTGCCAGTGAAGAACCCGCTCCGCCTTGCTCGTATCGGCATAAGCGGCGGCAATATCCCCGGCCCGGCGGGAAACAATTTTGTACGGAACCCGGACGTTGTTCGTTTTTTCGAAGGCTTGAACCATTTCCAAGACGCTGGTTCCATGCCCCGTCCCAAGATTAAAAGGCTCCGCACCCGTATAACTTACCGCATAATCCAAGGCGGCGAGATGCCCCTTCGCCAGGTCGACCACATGGATATAATCCCGCACCCCGGTCCCATCCGGCGTATCGTAATCGTCGCCGTACACTTTCAGCTCCGGCAAAACCCCATCCGCCACCTGCGCGATATAAGGCAGGAGATTGTTGGGAATCCCGTTCGGGCTCTCCCCGATCAGCCCGCTCTCGTGCGCTCCAATCGGGTTGAAATACCGCAGGAGAACGGCGCTCCAGGAAGGATCGGCGTGACAAAGATCTTGCAGAATCTGCTCGATCATCACCTTGGTATAGCCGTAAGGATTGGTCGCGGAGATCGGGTATCCCTCTTTAAAAGGAACGGGATTGTCCATCCCGTAAACCGTCGCAGAAGAGGAAAAAACAATCTTTTTGCAGCCCGCCGCCCTCATTGTTTCGAGCAAAATCAGCGTGCCCGCAATATTGTTCCAGTAATATTCCAGCGGCTTTTCAACCGACTCACCGACCGCCTTATAACCCGCAAAATGAATGACCGCTCCAACTGGATTTTGAGCAAAAACATCCTCCAATTCCCGGCGGTCGAGAAGATCTACCCGGTAAAACCGGAGATCCTTCCCGGTAATCTCCCGGATTTTATCCACCGCCTCCTCTTTGGAATTGCTGAGGTTGTCCACGATGACGACCTCGTGGCCTGCATTCAAAAGTTCTACGCAGGTGTGGCTTCCAATAAATCCAGCCCCACCCGTAACCAATACCTTCATCGATAATCCTTCCTTTTCCATCGTTTTTATTTCACTTCAACCCCGCCGCAGGGCCGCACACGGAGAAGGTAACAGCTTCCTTCCCCAAAGACCCGTTCCATTTCGCAGCGGTAACGCTGTACGTCCTCCAGCGGAACATAGGCCTGAAGGGTGCCGGCAAATCCGCCGCCATGTACCCTGCAAACCCCTTTAGACCCTAGCAGCTGTTCTGACAGGGCAAGCCCCAAGGCGATCCCCTGCTGCTCCGACGAGCTTGTACTGACCACATTTTGGAGCAGGCAGTAAGAAGACCGCCCCGATTCTTTAACCAGCAACAGAAACCCTTCGAAATCGTCTTGACGAAGCGCGTCGGCCTGCCGGAGCACCCGCTCGTTCTCCTCCGCAAAATGGAGCGCCCGCAGCAGGGCGCGGTCTCCGCCGGGGAGTCCACGCAAGGCCGCGGCATTTTCCATCAGCGCCGCTTTGCCGATCCCGCGGAGCACCTCTTTCCCAAAGTATCCGGCAACCGCCCGCATCTCCGCCGGAATCGCCGCATATTCCCCCGTCAGATCGGCATGGCTGCCCCCGGTGTTGACCACACAGAGCGCATAACCCCGCTCTGCGAAATCATAAGGAATCTGTTCCACCTCCGGCTGCTCCCGGTTCTCAAAGTCCAGCATCACCAAGCCTCCCACCGAGGAAGCCGCCTGATCCATCAATCCGCAGGGCTTGCCGAAATAATTGTTTTCAGCGTACTGGCCGATCTGTGCAACGACGACCGGGTCGATGCCGCCGCCGTTATAAAGGCCGTTCAGAATCGTGCCGACCAGCACTTCATAGGCCGCGGAGGAGGAAAGCCCAGAGCCTGAAAGGACGTCTGAAATAGTATATGCAGTAAAACCGCCGATTCGATAGCCGAGCTCCGCAAAACGGGCGGAAATTCCCCGCACAATAGCGGTGGAGGTATTTTCTTCCTCTTTGACCGGCTTCAAATTGTCCAGATGGACAACGTTTTCCCGGTGCCCCTCCGATTTGATCCGGATTACACCGCTGTCCTCCTGTGAAACGACGGCAATAACGTCTAAGCCGACCGAAGCGGCAAGCACCCTGCCTCGCTGGTGGTCGGTATGGTTTCCGCCGATCTCAGTCCTTCCCGGTGCGCTGAACAGGCGCAGGTTTTCCCGCTCCCCGAAAAGCGACACAAACTTCTCGACAGCAGCACGGTAGCGGGCTGTCTGCCCCTCCAAGCTCTCTGCCCCATACAAGCGGCACAGCATTTCCCGGCACTGGCCGGTCAGCCGCTGGTTCCATTCATTCTGGTTCAATGACAACACATCCTCACGGTACAAAATAATAGAGCGTGTCCCACGCCGGGACATAAGGGTGATGCCTCAAATAGACACGGTAGTCCGAACGGTAGGAAAGAACCTGCCGTGGAATCGCAAACAAATCCTCGCTTCGGTGGTACCCGCTCACCGCAAGCTTTGGGCGGAAGAGCCGGATCTGCTCCCTGCAGCCTTCGAGCGCCTCCCGCTCCGCCCCTTCCACGTCGAGTTTGAGATAGGTCAGCGGCTCTCTGACCAAATCGTCGACTGCGGCGGCCCTGACCCACCCGGAGGCCGTTTTATCGACTGCTGCGCTGCGCCCCGCCTTGGCGCTGAACCGCAGAACCTCCGCCCTATTCCACGCGACTTTTTGCAGAAGGCGGATGTCGGCCGCACCCCAAAAAGAGCGGGACAATTTTTTGAAATTTTTAAGGTTGGGCTCGAACGCATAGATGCGGCGGTATCGGTTCTGAACCTCTTTCAGAAATTTTTTGACCGTATCGCCGTCATAAGCGCCCAAATCAGCATAGCACTCCCGCGGGCCCAATGTCAAGATGCGGCGGTAAGCTTCTTCTTTCGTCGTTTCGCAGCCGTAGAGATACGCCGGCTTTCCGCTGATTTTATAGGCCAGGACGGAGCGGAAAACCCGGCGCGACGTTTCGTCTGCAAGAATCCGATCAACAGCTTCCAGCTCATCCCGGTGCGCCTCAAAAAAAGCGCGGTCGAAGAGGGTTTCTCCAAACAGCGGAACGTCGGGGGCATAGAGCTCGTTTTCATCCGCAATCCGCTTGATTTGAGCGGTCAGCCCCGGCTCAAAAACGGCAAAGGCGAGCAGGATCACCATCTCCCCAAAACGCTCCTTCGCCTCCGCATAGCGAAGCACTGGATACCCCAAAAAACTCTGCCCGCGCACATATTCATCGCTCGCAAAAATCCCCGCTACCGTGATTCCGAAGTGTTTGCAAACGCGAACTATTTTTTCACATCCGTCCCCCATCCCATAAAGAACGACCGGCTTTTTCACCGTTTGTAGGAATTCCCAAAGGAATTGTGTTTCAGCAGTGAGCCCCATTTTCCCTCCTAAAACAGCAAATCCCCATGCGGATGCACAGGGATTGCAAAACAGGTTCGGTTTTAATGATCGACTTCTCCCTCCGGAAGGTCGGTCCGGCCTTCCTCGGCAGAAGTGTTCTCTTTTTCCGGCTCTTCGAGATCGGCTGGCTCGGCTTTCAGTTCAAACGACATCAGCTTCTTGAACTCTTCCCCGTCGATCTTTTCATGGCCGATCAGGTATTCCGCCACATTCACCATCTGGTCGCGATGGGCCTCCAGGATGTCGCTGCATCGGCTGTAGGCGTTGTCGATGATCCCGCGGATTTCCGCATCGATCTCGGCCGCGACGTTTTCGGAATAATCGCGGGACTGGTTGAAATCACGCCCCAAAAAGACCTCGTGATCCGCCTGGCCGTAAACGATGGTTCCCAGCCTCTCGCTGAATCCATACCGCGTCACCATGCTCCGTGCAAGCTTGGTCGCGCGCTCGATGTCATTGGAAGCGCCGGTCGAGATATCGTCGAGCATGATACTCTCCGCAACGCGGCCGCCCAACAGGACGATGAGCTCCTCTTCCATCTCTTTTTTGCGCTTGTAGCTTTTATCCTGCTCGGGCAGAGACATGGTAAACCCACCCGCCATTCCGCGCGGGATGATGGAAACCTGATGCACCGCGCTCTGGGTCGAACAGTGATAGGTACAGACCGCGTGCCCGGCCTCGTGATAGGCTGTCAGCTTCTTTTCAGCCGGCGTAATCACACGGGAGCGCTTTTCCGGCCCTGCCACGACCTTGATCGTCGCCTCTTCGATATCCTTCTCGATAATCGCCTTCCGGTTGTTCCGGGCTGCGAGGAGAGCCGCTTCATTCAGAAGGTTTTCAAGATCAGCCCCGGTAAACCCAGCAGTCGATTTCGCGATGACCGAAAGGTCGACGTCGAACCCGAGCGGCTTGTTGCGGGCATGCACCTTCAAAATCTCCTCACGGCCCTTGACATCCGGGTATCCGACCATAATTTCACGGTCGAAACGCCCCGGGCGGAGAAGCGCCGGATCCAGGATATCGCGGCGGTTGGTCGCGGCGATGATAATGATCCCCTCGTTCGCGCCGAAACCGTCCATCTCGACCAACAGCTGGTTGAGCGTCTGTTCGCGCTCGTCATGCCCGCCGCCGAGCCCCGCGCCGCGGTGACGGCCGACCGCGTCGATCTCATCGATGAAGATGATGGCGGGCGCGTTCTTTTTCGCCTGCTCAAACAGGTCGCGGACACGGGAAGCCCCCACGCCGACAAACATTTCTACAAAATCGGAGCCGGAGATGGAGAAAAACGGAACGCCCGCCTCCCCCGCAACCGCCCTAGCGAGCAGGGTTTTACCGGTTCCGGGAGGACCCATCAGCAGGACGCCCTTCGGAATCCGGGCGCCCAGCTCATTGAATTTTTTGGGGTTTTTCAAAAAGTCGACAATCTCGACCAGCTCAGCCTTTTCCTCGTCGGCCCCCGCCACATCGGCAAAGGTCGCCTTTTTCCCCTGGGTCAGGCCGTTTTTCGCGTTCATTTTGCCAAACTGATTGATCTTCCCGCCGCCCTGCTGGCGCATGATGATGATCCAGAAGACGATCATCACACCGATCATCAAAAGGGTCGGCAGGAAATTGAGCAGCCAGGAGTTGTCCTGGATCGGCAGATAGTTGAAATCGATCTTCGCATCGGGATGCGCCGCATTGTACTCCACCACCATCGGTTCGATCAAACTGACGAAAAGCCCGACGTTCGGCACCTTGTAGGCCAGGATTTTGTCCCGGCCCTCGATTTTCGCATGGAGCTCGCCTGTGCCGAGATCGAGTTCAAATTCCTTTACCTTATTCTGCTGGAAATAATCCACCACTTCGGAATAGGCGACCTGCTCCGAAGGCGTCCGGATGAAATTCATCATAAACATAAATGCCATGATCAATCCGGCGACCACCAGAATATAAACCAATATGCTTCTTCCTTTTTTTCCCAAAACCTCAGCCCCATTTTACTTAATAATATGTCCCCACACGGGAAATCGAAGGCTTGCCGCCAAAACAGAGGCGGCCCGTTATTTAGAATAAACCTCCGGCTTGAGCACCCCCACATAGGGCAGGTTGCGGTATTTTTCCGCATAGTCGAGCCCGTAGCCGACGACGAATTCATCCGGTACGACAAAGCCGAAATAATCGGCCGCCACATCTGCCTGGCGCCGCTCCGGCTTATCCAGCAGGGTGCACAGCCGGATCGACCGCGGCCCTCTCTGCCTGAGCAGCTCGGTGATGTAACTCAAGGTCATCCCGCTGTCCAGGATATCCTCAACAATGAGGAGATCCTTCCCCTCGAGCTCCTGGTCCAAATCCTTGATGATCCGCACAACTCCGCTCGTTTTCACATCGGCGCCGTAGCTGGACACCGACATAAAGTCGATTTCACAGGGGACGGTGATCGCCCGCATCAGGTCCGCCATAAAGACGACCGACCCTTTGAGCACGCTCACCATCATCAGGTTTTTCCCGGCGTAATCCGCGCTGATCTTTTCGCCCAGCTCCTTGACCTTATCCCGGAGCTCCTGCTCGCTGATAAGCACCTTTAAAATATCTTGTGTCATACCCGTTTCCTTTCAACTCCGCTCTGCTTTTTGGACGACAATACATCTCTTCGTTTGCTCTGTCGGAGCGGCCCGGCGGCTGACGCCAAACCCTTCGGCCCAGACCACCCCATCCCCGTCCGCAAAGACGGCAAGCCTGCCGCGTTCGGCCAAGGGGATTTTTGCCTCATTGTAAAGCTTTTTGAGGCTTTTGGTAACACCGCGGCGCAGCAGAGTCATCTGATCCCCGCTTTGACGTGGGCGCACGATGATATTGCCTAATATTTTATCACAGTCCAAAATATCAGTTGCAAAATTTCTATTAACTTTTTTTCCAAATTCTTCAAAGGGCACAACGTTTATATTATAGGCGATTCCGCTCGGGAATGTCAATATCCCGGTTCCGAGCGGAAACGGGAGAAAGCCCGGCGGTTCTTCCTTTTTCGAGAAAAACAGACATCCTCCGGCAACCGTTCCGGCAATCCCGCCGGACATATTTATTTTCCCGGAATCGAGCCGAATTATTTGATCGAGCTCCTTCAATTTTTCCCGCCCCGCCGGAAGCCCGTTTTCCCGGCAGACCAGCATCAGCATCCGACGGCGGACCGCTTCCGGCTGCCGTCTGAGAATCTCTGTGGAGTATCCGCCCTCCCGGTCTGCCGCGCCGAGGCATTCCGCTGCCGTTTTCCAGAGGAAGCGGTCGTCCTCCCGGAGCGACTCGACCGTATCTTCAAAAGAAGCTAAAAAGGACGGATTGACCGTCAAAAGGCTGGGAACCGTCTCCAACCGGATGCGGTTGCGGGCATAAGAACGGTCACGGTTGCTGCTGTCAGTTACAAATGCGAGGCCATTTTCGGCGCAGTAAGCTTCAATCTCCGCCCGGGTGACCTCCAGAAGGGGGCGGACGATTGCCCCGCGCACCGGCGGGATCCCGCAAAGCCCACGCAGCCCGGTCCCGCGCGCCAAACGGAAGAGAACCGTCTCCGCCTGGTCGGAGAGTGTGTGGGCGGTTGCAATCTTCGTTCCGTTCCCATAACGGGACGCCGTTTCCTGAAAAAAGCGATAACGCAGCTCCCTGCCACATTCCTCCAAGCCGATCCCCCGCTCTTTTGCCGCCGCCGCGACATCCTCCGACAAGACATGGCAGGGCAGTCCCATCCCGCCGCAGAGCTCCCGGACAAAGGCTTCGTCCCGGTCGCTTTCCTCCCCCCGGAGCCGATGGTTCAGATGGCAGACTGCGAGATGCAGCTCATACTGGGGCAGTTTCTGCGCCAGACAGTGAAGAAGAGCGACCGAGTCCGCGCCGCCGGAAACTCCGGCGACGACCCAGTCACCCTTTTGGAACAGCTCATATTTCTCAATCGTTTCAACAACCTTATCGATCATCCCGGTAGCTCTCCAGAGAGGTAAAAAGCGTGTGCGCACCATCCCAATGCAGCCGCACCGTGTCCGTCTCCCCATGGCGGTTTTTGGCTACAATGCACTCCGCGACATTCTGCTCCTCCGACTCCTGGTTGTAGTAGGCGTCACGGTAGAGGAACATGACGATATCGGCGTCCTGCTCGATCGAACCCGATTCACGCAGGTCGGATAGCATCGGCCGGTGGTCGGTGCGGGAATCAGGGGAACGGGAGAGCTGAGACAGGGTCACAACCGGCACGTCCAGCTCCTTCGCCATGATCTTCAAGTTTCGGGTGATCTCCGAAACTTCCTGGACACGGTTCCCGTCCCGGCGGCCGGTGCTCATGAGCTGGAGATAGTCGATCACCACCAGCCCGAGGTTCGGAAGCCGGCGGAGCTTCGCCTTCATATCCGCAACCGTCGCACTGGGGATATCGTCGAGATAGATCTCGGTCTGGGAAAGGATCTCCGCCGCCGAAGCGAGGCGGACCCACTCGTCCGCCGTCAGCGTCCCCGTCCGGAGGTTGTGGCTCGAAATCCGCGCTTCGCTCGAGAGCATCCGGCTGACCAGCTGCTCCTTCGACATCTCGAGGGAAAAGATCGCCACCTGTTTCCCGGAGACCTTCGCCACATTTGCCGCGATATTCAGCACAAAGCTGGTTTTTCCCATCGCAGGGCGGGCGGCGATCAAAATCAGGTCTGATTTATTTAAGCCGGTTGTAATCCGGTCGAGGCCGGAAAGCCCTGTTTTCAGCCCCAAATACTGGTTCCTGTCCTCCGAACTCAGCTTCTGGAGCTGGTCATAGGTCTGGATGATGACGTCGTTGATCTTGGTCAAGCCCATCGCATCCCGGCCCTGCCGGATTTCAAAAATCCGCTGTTCTGCCAGGTCAAGGAGCTCTTTTGCATCCCCCTGGGATTCACCGACATGGTCGACGATCTCGTGGGCGACCTGAATCAAGGAGCGAAGGTAACTGCGCTCCTGCACAATCCGGCAGTAGCTCTCCACGTTGGCGGTGGTCGGCACCAAATCCATCAGCTGGGCCAGGTAAACCTTCGCCGACTGCTCCGAATCGAAAATCTGGGCGCCGACCGCCTCGTTGAGCACCGTGATAAAATCGATCGACTTCGCGGTGGAGAACATAGTGATCATCAGCGAGAAGAGCTGCTGATGTTGGCGCAGATAAAACGAATCGCTCTTGATGTATTCGAGCGCCGTGGAAATACAGCCGGGATCCAGAAGGATCGCCCCCAGCACCGACTGCTCCGCCTCGATGCTGTGGGGAAGCTGGACGGTATCCAACGCAAGGGTTTCACTGACAGCCATATCTTCCTCCTGCCCTAGCCCTCTACGACTTCCACCTTGATTTCAGCGACGACGCCGGCGTGGAACTTCACCTCGGCGGAGAAAACCCCATAGCCTTTGATATCCTGCGAAACGGAGATTTTCTTTTTATCCACGTCCATTTTATACTGGTTTTTGATCTCCGCCGAAATCTCCTTCGCCGTCACAGCGCCGAACAGCTTTCCGTTCGCCCCCGCTTTTGCCGCGACCTTCACCGTTTTCCCCTTGAGCTTCTCCGCCATCTCACGGGCATTTGCAAGCTCGACGGCGGCATGATGCTCCTTCGCAGCGTCCTTCGCGCTCTTTTCGTTGAGCGCCTGGGCGTTTGCAAGTGTCGCAAGGCCTCGTTTAATCAAAAAATTCTGGGCGTATCCATCCGCCACATTGACCAAATCCCCGGCCTTGCCGGTGCCTTTGACATCCTGTTTTAAAATAACCTTCATCTCATCCACCATGTGATGCGGGGAGCGGGTCAAAGCGCAGCTCTGCCTTCCGCTTCCGGCATCATTCCTTTCTTCCTGTTTTTTATACCAAAATTCAACCTCAAAGCTCTTCGTCACTGCTCCCTCGAAGCCAGCGTTTCATAATAGTGGTCGATCGCCGCCAAAAGCTTTTCCTTCGCTTCCTCTGCGGTCACATCCTTTAGCTGGGCGCCCGCCATCGTATGATGCCCGCCGCCACCCAGGTACTCCATCACCACCTGGACGTTCAGCTCGCCCATCGACCGGGCCGAAAGGCTGATCCCACCGCCCGTGTTGTAGATCACAAAGGAAGCGGCTACTTCGTTGATCCCCAGCAGCTCGTCTGCCGCCTGGGGAGCGACAATCCGGATATCCTCAAAATTCTGGGAGCTGACCGCAATCGCGCAGTTGCGGTAAATTTCCGCGTTCTGCACCAGACTGGAGCGGCGCTGGTAATCGTCCATCGTGCTGGAGAACAGCTTCCTGACCGCGACGGTATCCGCGCCAATCCGGCGGAGGTAAGCCGCCGCCTCGAAGGTGCGGACTCCCGTGCGGATGGCAAAATTGCGGGTATCCAGCATGATGCCGGAAAGGAGGGCCTCCGCGTCCTCCCGGGTGGGGCGGCAGCGGTCTCCGAAATATTGCAGCAGCTCCGACACCATCTCCGACGTGGAGGAGGCAAACGGCTCGTGATGGAAGATTACGGCGTTGTCGATGTAGTTGACCATCTTGCGGTGGTGGTCGATCACGACCACGTTTTTGCACAGCTTATAAAGCTCGTTCGACTCCACGAACAGGGGATTGTGGGTATCTACAATAATCAAAAGGGTTCTGCGGGAGACGTAGTCCTTTGCGACATCCGGGTGGACAAACAGGTTTTCCGCCCCGTTTTCGCTCACCTTCGTGATCAGCGACGAGGCGAGGGAGGATTTCCGGTCGATTGCGACAATCGCCGGCTTCCCCAGCCTCCGGATCGCCTGCGCCAGCGCGACCGCACTGCCGACGCAGTCCAGGTCGGACGCACGGTGGCCCATGACGATCACGTTTTCACTGGTCTCCACCAGCTCCAGCAGAGCAGTGGCAATGATCCTGCTTTTTACACGGGTGTGTTTTTCAATTCCCTTGGAAATACCGCCGTAAAAATCGTATCCGTTGACTGTCTTGACGACGGCCTGGTCGCCGCC
>JAAWBP010000064.1 GCA_022792755.1 Oscillospiraceae bacterium
CAAAAACCGGGTCGATCGGATGGATGAGCGGGGGCATGACATTCCTCCCATAATTTTTAAATCTTGTCCGCGGTGAAAGGCTGAATCAAAATTCACACGACCGGAAAGCAAGATTTTTTCCTATTGTACCACAAAAAAACGCGGCGTGCATCCTCTGGCCGGAAAAGGGCAGGCAGGGTTTTCGGAATAGAAAATAGAAATAGATGGCTGCCTATAATTTTTTTATATACTTACCTCTTCCATACGGCTGTAGAGCACGCTTTACAAGTCGAATACCTCAGATAATGTTGACTTTTACACTGTAAAATTTATCCAAACGAGATTGTCAATGTTGCACAAACGGGTTGACAGCACCCCGGAAAATTAAGGGAGCTTCTTTATAATACGACATTTTTCGCAGAAATTTGTTTAAAAAATCAACGTCAAAAAGTTAAACCTGCAAAGAGCAGCTGAGCAGAAGTTCCAGAAACAGCCTGAAATAAAGAGGCGAAGTTGT
This sequence comes from Oscillospiraceae bacterium, assembly GCA_022792755.1. GTDB lineage: Bacteria > Bacillota > Clostridia > Oscillospirales > Ruminococcaceae > Metaruminococcus_A. The sequence goes on from JAAWBP010000064.1 coordinate 497, forward strand.
TAAATATTACGATGTAATGGCTCTTTATAAGGCGATTTAAGACGATTTAGTGATTATTTTGTGTCTGAAATGTTATAAATTTAAACCATTAGGTTGATTTTATCCAATTTACATAAGTTGCAGGGGTGGATATAATTTATCTTGTAATAAATCCTCAAACACATTCAAACACAAGGAGGTAATTTTTCGTGAAAACAAAAAGATTGCTTGCCCTTGTTGCTTCTGCGGCGCTGATGCTGTCTGTATTTACAGCATGCGGCGGCGATGAAGGCAGCGGGGACAACAGCAGTAGCGGCAGCACCGGCGGTAATTCCGGTGAGACCACCACTTTGGTCCATGCTTACTGGGATAACCCGGAATCTTCTCAGGACCTGATGACCCAGCTGTACGGCAAGGGCCAGAAGGACTTCAACGAGACTGTTGGTAAGGAGAAGGGCGTTAAGATCGACTGGCTCCACATCAACTCCGACGACTACGGCACCAAGATCACCGCTATGGGTGTTGCGAACACCATGCCTGATACTTTGATGCAGCAGCCGGGCGCGAAGACCAAAGAGATGGGTGAGAGTGGCTACATCCTCGACATGAAGCAGTTCCTCGACGCTGACAAAGAGTGGGCTGAGACCTTCCTCGATGGTATGGCGGATCAGGTAACCTTCGACGGCAAACAGTATGCGATTCCGCTTCAGTTTGCGATTTCGGCTGTTTTCTACAACACCGAGCTGTTCGATCAGGCTGGCGTAAAGGCGGAAGAGATCAAGACATGGAGTGATTTCCTTGCTGCTTGCCAGAAGCTGAAAGACAATGGCATCACCCCGCTGGTTCTGCCGGGCGAAGCGAACTCCGGTTGGGCGATCTCCCTCTTCACTGGCCAGTTCGTACAGAGAATTGCTGGTGAAGAAATCTTCACTCCGATCAGAGAGTTTGAGAAAGATTCCACTTTTGAGCAGGAAGCTTTCATCAAAGCCGGCGAACTGACCATGGAATTGGTCGACAAAGGCTATGTACAGCCGACCTACATGGGCGACTCCGTCGACATGAACTACGCGACCTTTAAGAATGGCGAAGCTGCTATGCAGTGCCAGGGCTCTTGGGCGATTGGTAACTACAATGGTGAAGATTCCCAGGTCAAAGGCAAAATAAAGGTCTTCCCGTTCCCGGAAATCGAAGGCGGCAAAGGCGACTCCTCCAAGTGGATGGGTAAAACCGACAACGTCACCATTTCCAAGAACTGCAAAGACAACGACAAAGCGCTCCTCTGGGTTAAATACCTGACTGGTGAAGACTTCCAGAGAAGAACTGTTGAAGAGGCTGGTAAGTTCCCGACCACTAAGGTTGAGTACGACAAGTCGAAATGCGCGAGCGAGGTTTCTTCTGTTCTGGATATTTCCGGTGGATCCACTGGTGTTTATCCGTACATCGATGAGGCTCTCGGAAACACTTTTGGTACTGAGTGGAACAACTGCCTGAGCGCGTTCTTCACCGGTGCGAAAACTGTTGAAGAGGCGTTCAAAGATCTCCAGGCTTACAACGAGAGCATGAAGGCGAATAAGGCTAGTTCCGAGGCTTCTTCTGCTGCCGAGTAAGTTTACGATTCTGAATGAAGAGACGCATTCACGTAATGTAATTGCTTTGAAAGGGATTAGGATTCCTGTCCTAATCCCTTTCTCTAAGCAAGCATTTTTCGGGTGCCTCTTTGGGTTCTGCCAAACGGCGGAGTATAATTCTGATATTGTGTGGAATGGAGGTTTCGTATGGAGAGGTTACTGCGTGACAAAAAAATGATACTGCTTTTTATTGGACCTGCAGTACTTTTGTTTCTCTGCGTTCTTTTAGGTCCGATGTTATTTGGTATCGGTTTAAGCTTGTTTAAATGGGATGCGATGACTCCTCCCGAGTTCAACGGTGTTGAGAACTTTGTTTTCATGTTCACCCAGGATACTGTTTTCTGGACAGCATTAAAGAACTCTTTGTTCTTTGTTCTCTTTTCTTTGTTTTCTCAGCAGTTGATCGGCCTTGTTGTAGCGATCATTCTGACGAATAACATTAAATTTAAGAATTTATTTAAAAACATCTATTACCTGCCGGTTGTTCTCTCCAGTGCGGCGGTCGGCCTTCTGTGGAGCTTTATCTTCCATCCTAAGATCGGCGTTTTGAACGGCCTCCTCGCTGTGCTCGGTGTTGAGCAGGGTCCTCTGTGGTTGTCTGACATTAATACTTTTCCTTTTCTTCCGCTCCCGCTCTGGTGCATTGGTATTGTAGCGGCGTGGCAGTACATGGGTTCTACCATGATGCTCTATATGGCGGCAATTCAGGGAATTCCGGAGACACTTTATGAAGCGGCTTACATAGACGGTGCTTCCCGTATCAAATGTATCCGTCATATCACTTTGCCGCTGATTACTCCGATGGTTAAAATCAGTACGGTTTTGAGTGCGGTTGGTTCGCTGAAGTTCTTCGATATGATCTACACGATGACTGGCGGCGGCCCAGCTCATGCAACTGACGTTCTGGCTTCTCACCTTTATAACCGTGCATTTAAGCAGTGGGAATATGGTTACGGCAGCTCTTTGGCGATTATCCTTGTTATCCTTTGCCTGCTCTTTACCTTTATATTGAACAAGTTGATTAAAGTTGAAAACTATGAAATGTAAGGAGGGTACAGAAGAATGGCAAGTTACGAAAAAAACAGGTCAAAGTTTAAAGTCTCGAAGCTGATTCTTTATATCATCCTGATCATCATGGCGGTTGTTTACTTGTACCCGCTTATCTGGTTGGTAATTGCTTCCTTTAAAACAAACACGGAAGTGTTCCTTTCTCCCTTTAGTTTCCCAGCCGAGATGCAGTGGGTCAACTATGAGAAAGCGTGGAATGCGGGTCATATCGGCCAGTATTTCGTAAACTCTGTTATCGTTGTTGGAACCGTACTGGTTGTTTCGATTTTGATCAACTGTATGGCGGCTTATGCGATTGCGAGAATGAGATGGAAACTGTCTGGCTTGGTGATGGGCGTCTTCCTTTCTGGTATGATGGTTCCGATCCATGTAACATTGATTCCGCTTTTCGTATTGTTTTCGAATATTGGCTTAATCGACAACTATTTTAGCTTAATCCTCCCCTATATTGTGTTTACCTTCGGTCAAAGTATTTATATCATGCGTGGTTTCTTTGGAAACCTACCGAAGGAGATGGAGGAAGCAGCTGTTATTGACGGATGTTCGTTGTGGGGCGCTTTCTGGAGGATCATTCTCCCGATCTCTACAGGCGGTATCTTTACGATTGGTCTGTTCACCTTCAACGGCACATGGAATGAGCTTCTTGTTGCAAAGATCTTTACAAACTCCAATGCGGTTAGAACCCTCCCTGTTGGTTTGACGGTCTTTGTTGGGCCGAACCTTACCAACTATGGGCCGATGCTCGCGGCGATTGTAATCGCTGTTCTTCCGACAATTATTGTTTATTGCTGCCTCAGTAATAAAATTGTCGGTGGTTTGACTGCCGGTGCGGTTAAGGGCTGATTTTCCCTTTTGAGTTTTAAAACAGGAGATTTTTTGTACAGCTTTGTCTGTTCGAAAGTCTCCTGTTTTTTTTGCTTTGTGTTAAGGATCAAAGCAATAGAAAGCATCTGTAGAATGCTAGCATTAGATTTGGAAAGGCTTTCAAGGGACGTCAAAGGATTTATTGTTGAATATTGATTGTTCGTTTTATCTCAAGATTTTTGTTGTCACAGCGGGGAGCAAGAAAAACGGCATAGCCTATAAGCTATGCCGTTTTTCTTGATATAAAAGGTTAATCTGTTCCCTGACGTTTTGGATGTCTTAGCGTTTCTAAAACCGCTTTTGCGCTTTTTTCGGGGAGCTCCAAAAAGCGGACAGGTTCCGCGAGATCCTGGAGGTAATGCGCATCGGAGTCGGTGATTTTGTGGCCGCTGAACGCGACATCCGCCTCCGGATTTTTCACCTCGACACAAGAAAACCCATATTCCGGCGGAATATATCCCAAATTGGCGAGGATGGAATAAGCGGATTTATCCACATGGGCGGGGATTGCAAGCCCATGATGTTTTTTTACAACCGTGAGGAGGGCCTCGAGCCCCAAATCCAAGGCGTTGATCAGCAGTTTATCCACTGTGCCGGCCGGCTGGTCGTTTCTATCCATAATGACCTGCTCGCCGAAAATATCAGGCCGGTTTAGGATCGGTGGAAGGTGGTCGTAGAATTCATCGGAGCAGGCGAGCGCATCCTCCAGTTTTTCAAAGAGACAGAGGACATGAACCTCCTCCGCGCTGTTCGCCTCGATCGCCGGAACAACCGTCAGCCCTGCCTCCTCTGCCACTGAGAAGACGGCAGGGAGGTTGAGAGCGGAGTTGTGGTCACTGACCGCGATTAAATCCAGCCCCAGGAGGGAGGCCATATTAACAATGTTGTTAGGGGTCATATCCATGTCGCCGCAGGGAGAAAGGCAGGAATGGATATGCAGGTCGTAGGAGTAATTCATGACTGCATCAGGCGGTAGATAGCCAGCGAGAGCTCAAAACTCGGGAGGTCGCTCTGCAATAGGCAAACCCCTTGCTGCTCGGCCTTTTTCGCCATCTCCTCCTCCACCGGGCTTCCCTCCGAGATGATGACACAGCTCACATCGGATAACACCGCAACCGCAACGGTGTTGATGTTGCTCATCACCGTGATCCAAACGGCATCCGATTTCGCCTTCCCCATCACGATGCTGAGAAGGTCGCAGCAGAAAATGCCGTCAATCTGCCGCCCGTCTCCATCTCCTTTGGTGACAACTTTTAACTGTAAAGCTTCTGCCAATTGAATCGGCGTCATATCAATTTACCATACGATACAGAAATTATTCTTTGTGCAGTATCGTTCCTTTCATTATATTTTTTGTCGAAATCGCCCTTTCCCGCCCGCAGTCAAGAATTTTTCTGAGGGAGGGTAAAGAACAGCAAAATCGCCGAACAGATTTTATTCGCCTTCTTCTTCCTCTTCTGTGCGGAACGGGGGTGGAATGGAAGCCTCGATTTTGTGAATATCCCGGATCAGCCGCTCAATGCTCTCCTTATACTTAAAGATACAATCGTCAGGGCTTGCGGCGCCCCGGACGACGTCCTCAGCGAGCGCCCGGCAGGAGGGAGCCCCGCAGGAACCGCAATCCAGTCCCGGAAGATCCGCCTCGATCGCCTCCAGCTCGTTCATCTTTTCGAGGGCCTTGAGCATATTGGCGTCCAGCGTCAAAACCGGGGCATATTCGAGCTTGGAGTCCCAAACCGCTTCCCCCGGGATGTGATCGATGTGGTTCATCGAGACCGGCATGTATTTGACGATATGTTTTAGCTTTGCCTTTGCGATGTAAGGGTTTTCCACCGTGAGGACGCCGCCGACACAACCGCCGCTGCAGGCGTTGAGCTCGATGAATTCCAGGTTGTTCAGCCGCTCATCCTCCAAGTCGTCCAACACCCGAATGACGTTTTCGATCCCGTCGGCAGCCAGGTAGCTGTCATTGAGAAGCCCGGCGGCCTCTCCGGAACTGGTCCCCCAGGCGACCCCGATCTTCCCGCTTTGCACCAGCGAATCCTGCTCGGATTCGGGGAGATGCATAAGCGAGAGGAGCTTCGGGTAGATGTCGTTGATGGAGATCACGGCGGAGACGGCGCTCTTCTCGGTGCCGAGAGGCATTTTAGAGGCGGTCACCTTGGCCGCACAGGGGGAGATGAAGATGGCACCGATCCGCTCCAGCGGGATTCCCGTTTTTTTATGCGCCTCTTCTCTGGAAAGACGGGCCGCGAGTTCGACGGGGGCGTTCAGGGGGAGGACATGCTCAATCAGGTTGGGAAAGCGAACGCGGATCAAGCGGGTGACGGCTGGGCAGGCAGAACTGATGACGGGGCGTTTCAGGCTGCCCTCCCGCATCAGTTTCCGGGTTGCCGCCGAAACCAGCTCCGCGGCCTTGGCGACTTCATAGACCTCGTTGAATCCGAAGTCGATCAGGGCGCGCAGCAGGATGTCGATGTCGTCCATATTGTTAAACTGGCCGTAAAGGGCTGGGGCCGGCAGCGCGATGGTGTAGTCGTATTCCTTTACCGCATCCAGCGGGTCACAGGTCGCTTTTTTGGCATGATGCGGGCAGACCCGAATGCATTCTCCGCAGTCGATGCACCGCTCTGGGATGATAAACGCCTTTTTATTTCTTACCCGGATGGCCTCGGTCGGACAGCGTTTGATGCAGTTGATGCAGCCTTTGCATTTTTCTTTATCCAAAGTAACCGAATGAAAAAAATCCACGGGAATAACCCCCTCTCATCAGATAGCGATGATACCCTCGATTGACAAAGGCAGACGCGGCGGAATGCCTCCGCTGTCAATGAGCGATCTTCAAGCGGTGCAAGACCTGCAAGTCCGTAACCCGCGCGGTCTGTGGCCAGACCGGCCGGACGCGATTCGCAAGCAGTCCAAGACTTGCAGGCCCGCAGCCCGCGCGATACGTTGTACTTGTATTATCGCAGGCATCTCGCAGGCCTATTACCCAAAAACCGGCAAAACGTCGGTGTGCGAAATTGCCCCGCCTGGGCACAGGCCCGCAGGGGTACCCTGCCCTTGTCAATCGAGGGTAAAGTCAAGGCATTTGTTCAAAACAGGATTCGGCTTTTAGCTGAGACGGACTGTCATGGTGACGGTTGTGCCGACATTGACGGTGGAATCGATCTTCATTTCGTCGCTGTATTTCTTCATGTTGGGGAGGCCCATCCCGGCGCCGAAGCCCAGGGAACGCACTTCCTCCGGCGCGGTGGAATAACCGTCCTTCATGGCGAGTTCAATGTCGGCAATCCCTTTTCCGGTGTCTTTTAAAACCATATAGATCTGGTCGGGGGCAATGTCTACGTCAATGACCCCGCCGTTGGCGTGGATGACCATGTTGATCTCCCCCTCGTAGAGGACAATGGCGACCCGGCGGATCGCATCGGGGGAAACACCGATCTGGCGCAGCGTTTTTTTGACACCGGCCGAGGCTTCTCCCGCCCTGGTAAAGTCTTCTCCATCCACCGTGTAGTGGAGATGCAGCGTATCGCTCATAGGGCTCAATTGCCCCCTCTCAGACCATTTTCCCAAAGCTTGCCGCAGGCGGCAAACATCCGGTAAGCAGTACACATCAGCGTGATGTCCCGCTCTTTTGCGAGCTCGATCATCGCCTTGTCCGGCTTCTTGCCCCGCACGAAGATCACGCAGTGCATATCCATCATGTCGGCCGTCCTGACCACCTGCGGATTGACGAGGCCGGTGAGCAGGCAGGACTGGTCCTTGACATAAGCGAGGACGTCGCTCATCATGTCGGAACCGCAGGCGGTGTGGATTTCGGCGTCGAGACGGTCTTCGCAGCAGACGACCTCGCAGTCGAGGATTTTTTTGATTTCTCCAATGGTCATAATTCCGCTCCATTCTTCCGGCTTTATTCGGTCTCGCCGGACTAATTTAGAAAGTTTGATTCCCGGGAGCCCCCGGTTCGATACTTTTATTATAACATTTATGGGAAAGAATTCAACGGATTTGTCAAATATGAATAGTTCGAAAATTCGTTCACGATATTAACAAAAATTTTACAACTAGTTTTGCGACAATATCTTCCTTTTTTTATAGCTTTTGTAGAATCTACATGATATAATATTCAATAACTGTGAGCCGCTTATCAAATGTTACAAAAAGTCGGTTCTGGGGGGTTGGAAAGGACAAAAGTCCGCCAGCCGCAATTTTATGAGGAGGGCTATTTTATGGCTAAAACAAGCAGTACATTGCCGTTTGTCGGGACACCTGAGCAGGAAGCGCAACTCAAGCAGTATATTGAGGAGCACAAGGATCAGGGCGGCGCATTGATGCCGGTATTGCAGAAAGCGCAGGAGATCTACGGTTATCTTCCGGTAGAAGTGCAGCAGATGGTTTCTGACGGGTTGGGTGTGTCGATGTCTGAGATCTACGGCGTTGTAACATTCTATTCTCAATTCTCGCTCGCCCCCAAAGGAAAATATAAGATTTCTGTATGTCTGGGTACGGCCTGCTACGTCAAAGGCTCCGGCGACGTCTTCAACCGCCTTTCCCAGCGTTTGGGCATTACAAACGGCGAGTGCACGCAGGATGGAAAATTCTCCCTTGAAGCCTGCCGCTGCATCGGCGCCTGCGGCCTTGCGCCGGTTTTGACTGTCAACGACGATGTTTACGGCCGTCTGGTCGTGGACGACGTTGACGAAATCCTGGCGAAATACGCGGACTAACCGCGATGCAGGAGCTGTCGTTAAACATCCTCGACATCGCGCAGAATTCCGTCCGGGCGGGCGCTTCGCTGGTTCAGATTTCCGTTGTAAAACGGACGGCTGAAGGGCGGCTCGTCATCACCCTTGAGGACGACGGCTGCGGGATGAGCAAGGAGCAGGTGGAACGGGTGGTCGATCCGTTCTTCACGACCCGGACGACCCGAAAGATCGGGCTGGGCATCCCGTTTTTCAAGATGACGGCGGAGATGACCGGCGGCAGTTTTCAGATCCAGTCCACTCCGGGGAAGGGCACCAAGGTGGCGGCGGAGTATTGCTATGAGCATATCGATATGCTCCCCCTCGGGGACGTCCCTTCGACGGTCATCACCCTGATTTCCGGCAGCCCGGAGATCGACTTCATCTATCGCTATGAGGTGGACGGACACTCGTTTGAACTGGATACCCGCGAAGTCCGGCGGATGCTTGAAGGTGTAGATATCGCCTCGAATGAAATCTTGACGTTTCTGCGGCAGATGCTGGAGGAAAACATCGGGGAAATCGACCAATCGCAATCGTAAAAATAACCTAATTTTTATAAGGTGGTGCGCATTCATGAAAAGTTTAGCAGAGTTACAGGCCATTCGCGACCGTGTAAAGAACAATGTCGTTGTCCGTGAAAACAATGAGATCGACTACAGGGTGGTTGTCGGGATGGCGACCTGCGGGATCGCCGCAGGCGCTCGTCCGGTGCTCAACGCCTGCTCGGAAGAGGTGGCGAAGCGGAATCTCCACAATGTCATGGTAACCCAGACCGGGTGCATCGGTATCTGTAAATTCGAGCCGGTCGTCGAGGTTTTTGACAAAGACGGAGCCAAGACGACCTATGTCAAAATGACGGCGGAAAAAATTGTAAGAGTCATCAACGACCACATTGTAAACGGTAATGTCGTTACCGAATATACAATTGGCGCAAACGCATAAGGAGGATTATTCAATGTATCGTTCTCATGTACTTGTATGCGGTGGTACCGGTTGTACTTCCTCCGGTTCGGAGCAGATTATTTCCGAGCTGCAAAAGGAAATTAACGCTGTCGGCCTCGCGGAAGAGGTAAATGTTGTCAGAACCGGATGCTTCGGCCTCTGTGCCCTCGGCCCGATTATGATCGTTTACCCGGAAGGCAGCTTCTACTCCCGTGTAAAACCTGAAGACATCAAAGAAATCGTTGACGAGCATCTCCTCAAAGGCCGTATTGTAAAGCGCCTGCTTTACAGCGAGACGGTGGAGGATGAAAACGTCAAGTCCCTCAACGAGACGGATTTCTATAAAAAACAGCACCGTGTTGCGCTGCGCAACTGCGGCGTCATCAATCCGGAAAACATTGACGAATACATAGCGATGGACGGTTACTCCGCGCTCGGCAAATGCCTGACGGAGTACACCCCGGAGCAGGTCATCCAGGTGATTAAGGATTCCGGCCTCCGCGGGCGCGGCGGCGCGGGCTTCCCGACCGGCTTGAAGTGGTCCTTTGCGGCGGCGAACCAGGCGGATCAGAAATATGTCTGCTGTAACGCCGACGAAGGCGACCCAGGCGCGTTTATGGACCGTTCCGTTCTGGAGGGCGACCCGCATTCGGTCATCGAAGCGATGGCGATCGCGGGCTATGCAATCGGCGCTTCTCAGGGATATATCTATGTCCGTGCTGAGTACCCGATTGCGGTAAAACGCCTGGAGATCGCGATCGATCAGGCGAGAGAATACGGTTTGCTCGGCAAAGACATCTTTGGAACCGGCTTTGATTTCGACCTCGGCCTCCGTCTTGGAGCAGGCGCTTTCGTCTGCGGCGAGGAAACCGCGCTGATGACCTCGATCGAGGGCAAACGCGGCGAGCCGAGATGCCGTCCGCCGTTCCCCGCGGTCAAGGGCTTGTTCGGCAAGCCGACCGTACTAAATAACGTTGAAACCTACGCGAACATCCCGCAGATCATTTTGAAAGGCGCGGATTGGTTCTCCTCCATGGGTACCGAGAAGTCGAAAGGCACTAAGGTATTCGCCCTCGGCGGCAAGATCCACAACACCGGCCTCGTCGAAGTCCCGATGGGCACCACCCTCCGCGAGATCGTCGAGGAAATCGGCGGCGGCATCCCGAACGGAAAGAAGTTCAAAGCTGCCCAGACCGGCGGCCCGTCCGGCGGATGTATCCCGGCGGAGCATTTGGACGTCCCGATCGACTATGACAACCTCATTGCCATCGGCTCGATGATGGGCTCCGGCGGTTTGATCGTCATGGACGAGGACAACTGTATGGTCGACATTGCGAAGTTCTTCTTAGAGTTCACCGTCGACGAGTCCTGCGGCAAATGTACCCCCTGCCGGATCGGTACCAAGCGCCTCTATGAGATGCTGGATAAGATTACCAAAGGCCAGGGGACGCTGGAAGACCTCGACAAGATGGAGGAGCTGTGCTACCACATCAAGAACAACTCCCTCTGCGGCCTTGGGCAGACCGCCCCGAACCCGGTTCTCTCCACCCTCCGTTATTTCCGCGACGAGTATGTCGCCCACGTTGTGGATAAGAAGTGCCCGGCTGGCGTTTGTAAGGAGCTGCTGAGCTACGAGATCGACCCGAATCTCTGTAAGGGTTGTACCCTTTGCTCCAGAGTCTGCCCGGTCGGCGCGATCAGCGGCACGGTGAAACAGCCGCATTCTATTGACAAGAACAAGTGTATCAAGTGCGGCGCTTGTATGGAAAAATGTAAATTTGCAGCAATTTCGAAGAAATAAGAGGAGAAGTACCGAGATGGAAAATGTAAACATCAAAATTAATGGAATTCCATTAAGCGTGCCGAAAAATTATACGATCCTTGAAGCTGCACGCGCCAATGGGTTTGAAATTCCGACACTCTGTTATTTAAAAGACATCAACGCCATCGGCGCCTGCCGGATCTGTGTCGTTGAGGTAAAAGGCGCGAGGAGCTTAGTCGCCGCCTGCGTTTATCCGGTCAACGAGGGGATGGAGGTCACCACCAATTCTCCGGCCGTCATGAAGGCCAGGAGGCTGACCCTGGAGCTGATCCTTTCCACCCACGACAAAAAATGTCTTTCCTGCGTCCGCAGCGGAAGCTGTGAATTGCAGAAGCTCTGTAAGGATTACGGGGTTGAGGACGAAAACTTCTTTGAGGGTGTGAACGACCGCTATGAGATCGACGTGTCCGCCCCTCATATGTACCGTGACAACAACAAATGTATCCTCTGCCGCCGCTGTGTCGCCGCTTGTGAAAAGCTCCAAAGCGTGTCGGTCATCGGGCCGATTGAGCGTGGTTTCAAGACCCACATCGGCAGCCCGTTTGAGGTGGATCTGGATGCGACCTCCTGTGTTTCCTGCGGCCAGTGCATCGTAGCCTGCCCGACTGGCGCCCTCTCTGAAAAGGATGATACCGATAAGGTTTGGGCTGCTTTGGCCGACCCGTCCAAGCATGTCGTTGTCCAGACCGCGCCGTCGATCCGCGTCACCCTCGGTGAAGCGTTCGGCATGCCGGTCGGCTCGAACGTCAAAGGCAAGATGGCTGCGGCGCTCCGCCGCCTCGGCTTCGACAAGGTCTTTGACACCGATTTCTCCGCCGACCTCACCATTATGGAGGAGGCGAACGAGTTCCTGCAGCGGGTTCAGAACGGCGGCACCCTGCCGATGATCACCTCCTGTTCTCCGGGATGGGTCAAGTTCTGCGAATACAATTACCCCGAGATGATCGACAACCTCTCCACCTGTAAGTCGCCGCAGCAGATGTTCGGCGCGGTCATCAAGACCTACTATGCGGAGAAAAATGGGATCGACCCAAAGGACATCGTCAGCGTCAGCATCATGCCCTGTACCGCGAAGAAATTCGAGGTTGGGCGCGATCATCAGGACGCGGCCGGCCTTCCGGATGTGGACATCGCACTGACCACCAGGGAGCTTGCCAGGATGATCGAGCGCGCGGGGATTATGTTCACCCAGCTGCCTGATGAGGACTTTGACAATCCGCTCGGCGAGTCCACCGGTGCAGGCGTCATCTTCGGCGCGACCGGCGGCGTTATGGAGGCGGCACTGAGAACCGCTGTTGAAAAACTCACCGGCGAAGAGCTCAAAGCGCTCGACTTCACCGAAGTCCGCGGCACTGCCGGAATCAAAGAGGCGACCTACAATGTCGCCGGAATGGATGTCAACGTTGCAGTTGCTTCCGGCCTTGCGAATGCGAGAGCGCTTCTCGAGGATGTCAAGGCGGGCAGAAAGAACTACCACTTCATCGAGATTATGGCTTGCCCGGGCGGCTGCGTCAACGGTGGCGGGCAGCCCACTCAGCCTGCGAGTGTCCGCAACTTCGTGGATCTGAGGGCAGAGCGCGCCAAGGCGATTTATGAAGAGGATCAGAACCTGCCGGTTCGGAAGTCTCACGAGAACCCGATGATCAAGAAGATCTACGACGAGTTCTTCGGCGAGCCCGGAAGCCATAAAGCGCATCATATCCTCCATACCCAGTATGTAGACCGCAAAAACGGTTAAATAAAAATCCCCCGGTTCAGGCCGGGGGATTTTTTGCGGCTTGAGATAATCGTCCGAAATTTGTCGAGAGACGCTGTCGATTGCTATTTACATTTCGTTCATATTATAGTAAAATGAAGGGCAAAGAATTTTTATGGAGGTAGATGCATGAATCCATTCAAGAAAACGACCCTGGGGGTGCAGCATCTGTTTGCGATGTTCGGCGCGACGGTGCTGGTGCCGACCTTGACAGGGTTAAATGTTTCGGTTGCACTGGTCTGTGCCGGAATCGGTACCCTGCTTTTCCATTTTATCACAGGGCATAAGGTTCCGGTCTTTCTCGGTTCCAGCTTTGCCTACATTCCAGCGATTCAGGCGGTTTGTATCAATGGGAATCCGCAGCTGCTCGACAAGCTGGAAGCAGAGGGGCTTTCCGCGGTGATCGCCGATCCGCTTTATTATGAGCGGCTTCCTTACGCCTTGGGTGGGATCGTCTGCGCGGGCATTGTTTATGTCCTCCTCTCTTTGATCGTCCGATTGGTCGGCCCGGACCGTGTCCGCAGCTTTTTCCCGGCGGTTGTCACCGGCCCGGTGATTGTCGTCATCGGTATGACCTTAGCGCCGACCGGAATTTCAATGGCCTCCAGCAACTGGGCGATTGCGCTGCTTGTCCTTGTCGCCATCATCATCGTGTCGGTCTTCTGCAAGGGCTTTTTCAAGCTGGTTCCGATCTTGATCGGTTTGGCACTGGGATATATCGTTTCGATGATCTGTGACGGCTTCCACCTTTTTGCTGCCCCGCTGGTCAACTTCGATATCATCGGAAACGCCGCCTGGATCAATCCGTTCTGGAGCTTTAACGGGGAGTTTTTCCTCCTTCCGAAATTTGACTTGCAGGCGATTCTCCTGGTTGCTCCGGTTGCGCTTGTCACCTTTATGGAGCATATTGGGGATATCACGACCAACGGCTCGGTCGTCGGAAAAGATTTCTTCAAGGATCCGGGGCTGCACCGCACCCTGCTCGGCGACGGCGTTGCCACTTTGGTGGCGGGAGTCCTCGGCGGCCCTGCCAATACGACCTATTC
>JAAWBP010000065.1 GCA_022792755.1 Oscillospiraceae bacterium
GTTCTGCGGCTTTTATATCCAGTGTCGTAGGGTTTAATATGAAAATTTATAGAGTGCTGCTGCTGGATGTAGACGACACACTGCTCGATTTCAAGGCCGACGAGCGGGAGGCGCTGAAAAAGGTGCTTGGACAATTCGGCCTGTCTGCCGACGATGAGGTTTTGGCGCGTTATTCAGAGATCAACCGCGCTCTTTGGCTCGCACATGAGCGGGGGGAGATTCCAAGGCAGACGATTTGGGAGCGCCGGTTCGCCGCCCTCTTTGAAGCCTTCCATCTTTCGGCCGACGGCCCGGAAGCGGAGCGGCTTTACCGGGCGGCTCTGGGGGAAGGCGGCCATCTCATTCCTGGAGCGTTTGAGCTGTGCCGCGCGCTCAGCAGGCGATATGCCCTATACCTTGTCACCAACGGAACGGCGGCGACCCAGTACAGCAGAATCCGCCGCGCCGGGCTGGACCGGTGGGTTCGGGAAACCTTTATTTCGGAGGAGATCGGGTTCCCCAAGCCTGCCCCCCAATATTTTGACGCTGTTTTCGAAAAAATCCCCTTTTCCCGGGAAGAGGCATTGATCATCGGGGATTCCCTGACGTCGGATATCCAGGGCGGATTCAATGCAGGGGTCGACACCTGCTGGTATAATCCGGGAAGAAAGGAGTCCGGCGGGCTGTCCCCAACCTATGAAATCCACACACTAATCGAACTGAACAGGATACTGAAGCACACGGGAGAGTGAAAAACTTATGGAGCAGGTATTGTTAAAAGCGGGTTCCTTTGTCATCATCATCGTCATCGGCTATCTTCTCAAGCGGTTTCACGTTTTTGGCTCGAAGGATTATAAGGTGATGACCACCATCGCCGTCAACGTCACCCTGCCGGCGGCGGTGATCACCAGCTTTGCGAAGTTTGAGCGGGACGATTCCCTTTTTATCCTTGCGCTGCTGGGGTTTGGCTTAAACTTCGTCATGATTTTTTTCGGTTTTCTTGCCTCGCTCCGGAAGAATAAAAAGGAACGCGCCTTTTACATGATGTGCTGCCCCGGCTACAATATCGGCTCGTTTACACTGCCCTTCGTCCAGAATTTTTTCGGCGCGTTCGGGGTGGTCGCCACCTGCATGTTCGACGTGGGGAATTCCCTCATGTGCTCGGGCGGGAGCTATACCATTGCCTCCGCCGCGATCGGCGGGGAAGGTGGGGAGCGGATGGGGATTAAGGCGATCTTAAAGAGGCTCTTTACCTCGGTTCCCTTCGTTACATACCTGTTGATGCTCGTTTTGACGCTGATCCAGGTGAAAATCCCGGAGCCCGTAGTCACTTTGTCTTCGACGATTGCGGCGGCGAACGGGTTTGCCGCGATGATGATGATCGGCATGATGTTTAAGATAGAGCTGAAAAAATCCTACCTCAAGGCGGTGGGGCTGACCCTTTTGATCCGTTACCTTTGCGCCGGCGCGCTCTCGGCGGTCTTTTACTTCTGCACGCCGTTTTCCCTCCAGATCCGCCAGGTGCTTGCCATTGTGGTGTTCGCGCCGGTTTCGGCGCTGGCCCCTGCTTTTACTGAAAAGCTCAAAGGGGATCCCGGCCTCGCAAGCTTTGCTGGCTCGATTTCGATCGTCATCAGCATCGCGATCATGACCGTTTTGATGATGGTGATGAACCTGTAACATTTTTTTGCCGGAGGTTTTTCCCGCGTAAAAACAGCGCCTCGGACAAAATCCGAGGCGCTGTTTGCCGATTCCGAAAAAGGGAAGCATTAGGATTGATCCCGCGCCGATTCCGTAGTGGAGATGTAACTGCGGTCGATGGTGATGACGGTGTAATAGCTGGGGTTGAGCTCTTTGATTTTCTGGTCGATCAGCTCCCTGAGCGCGTCGTCCCCCATTTTATAGGAAGGCGGGACGGCGACGTCAAAGATCAGGTTGCTGTGGGTGACACCGTTTACAAAGCGGAAATCGTGCATCGAGAGGCGGGGGTCGATTTCCCCCACGATTTCGGTGACGACGGCCCGCAGCTCATTGGTGAGCGCGTCGTCCACGACGACCGGGTCCAGGTGGATCACCAGGTAAATCCCCATCGTTTGGAGGAAATCGCGCTCAATGTTGTCGATCAGGTCGTGGCTTTCCATGATGTCCCCGGTGTTCGGCACCTCGACATGAACCGAGGCAAAACAGCGCTCTGGGCCGTAACTGTGGACGACGAGGTCATGACAGCCGATGACCCCCTCACAGCTTTTGATCTTTTCGCTGATCTGCCGAACCAGGTTCTGATCCGGGGCAGCGCCGAGAAGGGGGTTGAGCGTTTCGACAATAGAGCGGATTCCGGAATAGATGATGAATCCGGCGACCAAAATACCCATATAAGCATCGATCTGCCAGCCGGTGAAAAAAGCGATGAAGAGGGAAAATAAAACAGCTCCGGTCGTGGCAACATCATTCAGGCTGTCGGCTGCTGCTGCTTCCAGTGCGGGGGAATCGATCCGCTTTGCGACTGTTTTATAAAACCGGCCCTGCCAGAGCTTAAGCAGGACCGAAATTCCTAAAACAGCAACCGAAAGCCAGCTGAACTGCGTCGGTTCCGGTTTCCAGATTTTTTCCGCCGAAGTCAAAAGGAACTGGAGCCCCAGGTAAATGATGATGATGGAGACGATGAAGCCGGAGATGTATTCGCTGCGGGCATGCCCATAAGGATGCTTGTCGTCCGCGGGTTTGGCCGCCATTTTGAAGCCGATCAGGGTGATTAAGGATGAGCTGGAATCGGAGAGGTTGTTGACCGCATCTGCGAGGATCGAGACGCTGTTGAACAGCAGCCCGGCTGCCGCTTTCATCACAAACAGGAGGAGGTTGGTCGCAATCCCGACACAGCTGGCGGTTTTTCCGTACCGCTGCCGTTTGGCGGCGGATAAAGCCCCGCCCTGATCCTTTACGAATAACTTGATTAAAATCCGGGTCATTCGGTCCTCCCCCTTTTTCATGAATTATTTACTAAGCATACTATAATTTCGCTCTGCTTTCAAGCAGATTTTCATTCTAAAGAAACAGGGTTCTGAGGAATCTGCCCACGATTTGCCATTGCGGTTGGCGGCCGGGCTTCTATTTCCGCCGGCGGTATAAGTCTGATTATGCTGGAAATAATGGCGGTCGGCGTCAAATACCGCCTTGTTTCCCTGTCGTGTTCACAGAAATTTGATAGAAATTTAAAAGGGATCGAGTTATAATATTGATAGTTTGGACAGGTTTTCCCAAGGATACTCCGCAGGCCTCAAACCTGTGTTGCGCGAGGCGAACAGAGCGGTTCTCAGACGGCGTGGGAAATACGTCCCGGGAAATTTTGTCCGCCTTTGCTGAACAAAGGCGGGTTTTAATATGATTGCTTTTTAGGCTGCGGCAAAATGATAGGAGGCTTTCATGAGCGGTTTTGTAACGTTTGAAGAGGTGTATAAAAGGTATCATGTCGGCGACGTCGACATCACCGCCTCCGACGGGGTTTCCTTTGAGGTAAATAAAGGGGAATTTGCCGTCATCGTCGGGGCGAGCGGCGCGGGGAAGACCACGGTGCTCAACCTTTTAGGCGGGATGGATTCCTGCGACGAAGGGCATATTCTGGTGGATGGGCGGGATATTGCAAACTATTCCCAGCGCCAGCTGACCGCCTATCGCCGGTTCGATATCGGGTTTGTCTTTCAGTTTTACAACTTGGTTCAGAATCTCACGGCGAAGGAAAACGTCGAGCTCGCCACCCAGATTTGCAGTGATGCGCTGGATGTCGAGGAAACGCTCCGGGAGGTCGGCCTCGGGGAGCGGATGGATAACTTCCCCTCCCAGCTTTCGGGTGGGGAGCAGCAGAGGGTCTCGATCGCCCGCGCGCTTGCAAAAAATCCGAAGCTGCTCCTCTGCGACGAGCCGACGGGGGCGCTCGACTATAACACCGGCAAAACGATCCTCAAGCTGTTGCAGGACACCTGCCGGAAAAACGGGATGACCGTGGTGGTGGTCACCCACAATATGGCAATTACGCCGATGGCCGACCGGGTAATCCGGATGAAGAACAGCAAGGTGCGGGAAGTCATCCTGAACGACCGTCCGGTCGATATCGACGAGATCGAGTGGTAGTATGATGAAGTATAGGCCGCTGATCAAAGACACGGCGCGGGAAATCTGGCGGACGAAAAGCCGCTTCCTTTCCATCTTCGCCATTGTAGCGCTCGGAGTCGGCTTCTTTGCCGGGCTGAAATCCACCTCTCCCGACATGAAGCTGACTGCCGAAGAATATTTTGAAGGCTCCAACCTGATGGATTACCGCCTGGTTTCCACCTACGGCTTCGACCAAGACGACGTTCGGAGCATTCTGGAGCTGGAGGGCGTCAAAGCCGCCATGCCCCAGTACAGCAAGGAATTTTTAGTAAAAGTCGAGGACAATGAACTGGTCGTAAAAACCTATTCGTTCAATTCCGCGATGAATGATGCCGACAATCCGAACGCCCTCAACCGCTCCCGTTTGATCGAGGGAAGATACCCGGAAAAATCCGGGGAATGTGTGATCGATTCGGGCGCTTCGGTCCCTTCTTCGTTCCAGATCGGTTCGTCCATCACCCTCTGCAGCGGGGACGGCAATCCGGTCTCCGACACGTTGAAGACCGACACGTTTACCATTGTCGGCATCGTGGAGTCCCCGCTCTATATCTCGTACCAGCGCGGCAGTTCTACCATCGGGAACGGTTCGCTCAACAGCTTTCTTTTCCTCCCGGAGGAGGACTACCAGCTGGAGGTTTATACCGACCTTTATGTGACACTGGAAGAAACGCAGGGCGTTTCTCCTTTTTCAAGTGAATATGACGATCTGATCGCTTCATTTGGCGACTCTCTCAAGCAGACGGCTTTGGAGACGGTCAACACCCGCTATGAGTCGATCGTAAGCGAAGCGAAGGAGGAGCTCGCCGACGCCCGCCGGAAGCTCGAGGAGGGTGAGGAGGAGCAGGGGAGAGAGCTTGCCGACGCTAGGAAAAAGATAGAGGACGGCAAGCTAAAATACAACAATGGGCTGATCGAATACCAGGATCAGTACGAGCAGTTTCTGCGGCAGATCGCCGATGCCCATGCACAGCTGGAGAGCGGCAAAGAAGAGCTGGAGGGGCAGAAGCGGGATTACGAAGCGCTGAAGGCATTGTATGAATCGCTCCAGGGCCTCGTTCATACGGCAGTTCCCGGGCGGCCGTTTTCCCCGGGGCAGCAGGCCCTTGTGGATCAGTCGGCAAAGCTCGACGAGAATTTCCCGAACCTGCTGACAGCGGCGCTGGTTCTGGGCGATCCGGCTGCTTCCGCCGCGCTCGAAATGGCTTTGGAGGAAAC
>JAAWBP010000066.1 GCA_022792755.1 Oscillospiraceae bacterium
CCTCCTTGTGAGGGTGATGAATCCGTCCCGGTTGACGGCGTGCTCATGGAGGGGATCGGCGTATAGACCGCCTGAAGCTGCATCTGCCCTGCGGAGTAGCTTGCTTGAAGCTGAACTGTATCTGTCGCCGTCGACCATTTCTGTGAAGAAAGCTGATATGCCACCAGATTGTACACGACATCCTGGTTGCTGCCCGGCAGGCTGGCAGTGACGGGAACGGCAAACGATGTTTTCCCTGCCCGCAAATTCTGTTGGATCGGATCCGTCAGCGGATCAGACCAACGGCGGATGGTACCGCTCCGGATCAAATAATGATTGGCAAGTGCATTCGAGATATAACCGCTGTGCGGGGAATGGTCGGAATGCACCATCTTCATAATCGCATCGTTGAGCCCGAAATAGAGATAATTTTCGTAGGTATGGTTGCTGTATCCGTTATCGTCCCAGGTGACGTCGACCTGATACCAGTTTCCGTCCATCCGCACAGCCGTCCAGACATGGCCGTTCCCCTCCATCCGTCCGTTGGCGATGCCCACACGGTTGAGAAGCATCGTATAGGCACGGTGGTACGATTCGCAGGTGCCCTTTCCCCTTGCCAGCGCCCCTTCTGAGCCGCAGTAAAGGAGCGAGTAGTCATAGGCGCAGTGATCCACCAGCCAGTCGTGGAGCCACAAAGCGCGCTCATATTCCGTTTTGCAGCTCGCTTTGCACTGTGCGGCGACACGGTCTGCAATCGCCTCTATGGTGGGATATGCCGGATCGTTCAGCGTAACCTGGACGATCTTCCTCTTGGTCGCAATCGGGCTTGCACCCTTATCCATCACATAAAAGTGAAGATAGTAAACGCCGGAGGCGCAAAAGGTAAATTGGAAGGTATTGTCCGCCTTATACCCAGGCAGCCGGCTCGGATCCATTACAAAATATTGGCCGTCTTCCCCATCCCTCGTGATGTTGCCCAGATAATACAGATAATTCCCCGAACCGCCCGCCGCCTGCACCGTAAAGGTAGAAGGCGCGCCGCATTTCGCATCGTATGAAACCGTTAGGGAGAGCTCGGCGGCGTTGGCAATAACTCGACCCGGTGACAAAACGCCGAAAAAAACAAGCGCCATCACGAAGAAAGCCGCCGCATTTTTACACCTTTTTCTCAACATGCTATCCCACTCTTTCTAATGTATACTATTTCACTTGGCTTTATTGATATCATACCACAATTTGGCTCAGTTGGCAATCTCAATTTCAAAACCGCAGAAATAATTCGGCCAGAAAATAGATTGTTTTTAAAACTCGAACGGACTGCAATAGGAGGAAATTCTTGAAAAGCAGTGCTTTGCAGTAAACATCGGGGAAATTTTCCGCTCTAAATCGATCTGTATTCGGCAGGACAATCCTATAAGAAATCCCCTGCCTCTAAAGGCAGGGGATTTCTTATAGGATCGGTTATAAAACCCGATCCGCGTAATTAATAAACTCATCCCATTCATAGGGGGAAAGGGCGTGCGCGCCCCGGCGGAGATGATAGGCGACCTTTCCGCTCTGGTCGACCGTCCCGACGATCGGGAAAGAGTCGAGGCTGAGCGGCTTTTCACCGTAAAGCGCATAGATTTCGCCGACGTATTTGGCGGAGAGGAACTCCGAAGACGGGCCGGACCAGAGATCTTCCACAGCGCTCGGCAGATAAAGGGCGCGGGGAGCGATCAGGGCAAGAAGCATGTGCTGGTCGAAAGGCATCTCTTCCTCATCGGCGCCGAACGCCTGATAGTTGGAGCAGAACCAGCAGGGAAAGCCTTTGCAGATGTCTTTGATGTGTTCCCCCAATTTGCCGCGGGTGATCGCCGTCCCGCCGCAGCCCGACTCGTTGCTGCAAACGAGCCCAAACCGCGGGTCGGATGCACCGCACCAGAGGGCCGCCTTGCCGGTACGGGAATGGCCGACGATTGCAGCGCGGCCGGCGTCGACCTCCGGGACCGTTTCGACGACGTCCATCAACCGGGAAGCGGCCCAGGCCCAGCTGGCAATCGCGCCCCAGGTGTTGTCCTTCCGAACGCCGTCCGGCTCCTTGACAACCGCATGAAGCCCGCCCGAAAAATCGTTGTTGTCATCGGTGCAGATTTCGGGATAGTAAAAGCGTGCGAGCGCATAGCCTCTCTTTAAAAGCTTCTCTTTAAAAATCTGCGTTTCCTGATCCGGGAACTGGATCAGCTCAAAAACCGGGCAGGGCTTGTCCCGCTTGGGAACGGAGAGATATCCGTTAAAGCTGTGAGAGCCAAACTTTGTTTTAGTGGTAATCACGATCCGGCACTCAATGGCGTCGGCGGTTTCTTCCCGCTCCAGAGTGTGGGAAACCTCGGTTTCAATTTCCGGCATCCGGCCGTAAACATTGTCGGCAAAAAAATCGTAGAGTTCGCCACGGCGCTTCCCCTCCCACTGTTCCACCGTGGTCACCCTGCTGCCGTCGCGGCAGGTTAGAATCTGGGGAAGTTCGGATTGTTTCGGAAGATAGTGCTTCATTATTTTTCTCCTTTTTACTGCTCAATTTCATTAATTCATCGCTAACAGTACTATACGACAAACGGGAAGGATCGTCAAGCGGAAAATCAAAGCAGAACCGAATAGGCCAGATACTCCCCCTTAAGGCGGTATCCCAGCTTCTGGGCCAGCGCGGCGGAAACAGGATTTGCCGCGTCCCAGCTGGGGTCGATCCCCTTCTTAAGACAGCGGAGGATCAGATCCGCCGCACAGGCTGCGCCGATCCCTTTTCTGCGGAAATCCTCCCGCACGTCGATCTCGATTTCGATCCCGCCATTGTATACCGTATAAGAGGAAGCGCCGCCGACCAGCTCACTGCCGAAGAGAACGGCAGAACCGATCCCGCGGGAGAGGAAATCGTCCGCGCCCCGAAAATTCGAACAGAAATCCCGCGACCATTCATTCTCAAAGGAAGAACGACAGAGCGCCGTATCGAAAGGGGCAATCCGGCAGCCATCCGGCAGGGAAGAGCGCAGCTGCTCCAGCCTTTCCCTGTCAAAAGCGGTGTTTTTCTCAAAGGCATAGCGGGTCAGCCGCTCCGCCCGTTCCCCATACACCGCCTCGATCAGAGCGGCCCATCCCTCGCCGTTCGGAATCATCAGGCAGAAAGGACGGGGAGAAGCCGGAAGGCTCCCAACGAGCTCCGCAGCTCCCGCGGTCTCACTGTCTCCCCCCAGGAACAGAAAATCACCGATCAAAATCCGCGCGGCGGCGGGCTTCTCCCTTCGATCCGCCCACCCTTCTCCCATCATTCCCTGTAGGC
>JAAWBP010000067.1 GCA_022792755.1 Oscillospiraceae bacterium
CGGCATGTTGGAGGTGTTGGCGATCAGCACGGTGCGGTTGGTGAGCTTTTCACCGGTTTTCGGGTCGACCAGCTCGGAAAATTCGTTGAGAACCTGGGTCATTTCGTTTCCGCGCTCGCCGCAACCAATATAGACGATGATATCGGCATCGCACCACTTGGCAAGCTGGTGCTGGGTCATCGTCTTTCCAGTTCCGAAACCGCCCGGAACAGCGGCGGTGCCTCCCTTGGCAATCGGAAGCATCGTGTCGATGACGCGCTGGCCGGTGATCAGCGGCCGGGTGATCGATTTTCTCGTTTTCACAGGCCGCGGTTCACGGATCGGCCATTTCTGGCAGAGGGTCAGCTCATGGAGGTTCCCTAGATCGTCTTTCAGCGTTACAACGACATCGTTGATTTTATATTCTCCGTCCGGCGCGGCCTTCACGACTTCGCCGGACATTTTTGGCGGAACCATGCAGCGATGCTCGACGACCTGGGTTTCCGGGCAGGTGGCGTAGATGTCGCCGCCGTTGAGATAATCGCCGGGCTTTACACGGATAGTCACGCTGTACAGCTTTTCTTCATCGAGGGTAGAAACGCTGCACCCTTCACCAATGAAGGCACCGGTCGCGTTTCTCAGGTCGCGGAGCGGGCGTTCGATCCCGTCAAAAATATTCGCAATGATCCCAGGCCCCAAAGTGACAGACATGGGGGCGCCGGTCGTTTCAACAGGCTCTCCGGGCTGCAGGCCGGAGGTGCTTTCATAAACCTGGATGGTGGTCTCGGAATCGGTGATGCCGATGACTTCGCCGATCAGCCTCTTTTTGCCGACATAGACCATTTCCATCAAGGAGAAATCTTTTGTATCCTTAATTTTTACGACCGGCCCGTTGATTGAAAAGATAACATTTTCCAAAATTGATTCTCACCTCTTCTGCAAAATAACGGGACGGCCTTATTCAGCCGCTATCCTGCAATTCTGGTTAAAATAGGGGATTTGCTCCTGGAGCTTCGATTCGAGCGTTTCATCAATTACATAACCATTTTTTTCGCTCCGGATCGAAAAGCCGCCGATTTTAACTGCGGAGGAGGATAGGAAACGGCAGCCTCCCAGCTCCAATTCCGCCTGGATTTCCTTCCAGAGCCCGGAATCCTCCTCTCTGAAGGAAATTTCCGAACCGCCGAGCGGATGATTTTTAGAAAGCTCCTTCAGCTGATCGATAAGATATGTTTTGTATTCGGGTGTCTTTGTAAAGTCTTCCAAGCGCTGGCGGACAGAATCCACCATGGCTTTCCGGTAGGCTTCCCGCTGGAGGAGAACCTCCTGCTTTGCAGCGAGATCTGCTTTGGCAACAGCGAGCTTGTATTCAGCCTTGATTTTAGCCACACTGCTCTGAATATAACTATAAGCATCGTTGAGTTGCTCATCTTCCGTCTGAGCGAGGGAAGTCTGTTTGAGTTCCTCAGCTTCCTTTTGAATTATACGAACCTTCGATTCGATATCCGAAAAAACAGCCTGTTTAAATTTTAAAAGTTTTTCCTGGTCCAAATAGAACCCACCTTTCCGTGAGAAGGGAATGCTATAACGAAATTCCAACCGCTTCGTGCACGTACCGGTTGATGGTTTCGCTGATTTGAGCCGTACCGTGGCGGTCTGGAATTTCCACAACCAGAGGGGATTTCCGGTTGAGCTTGATGTCGTACACCAAGTCGGGGACGAGATTCACCAATTTTTCGGTCATTAAGACAATGCCAACGTCGTTTAAGCCGCAGGCAGCCAGAAGCGCATTTTTGACCTCTTCCGGCTCGTGGACGACAACGCCTTCGATCCCCGCAAGCCTCATGCCGATCTGGGTGTCAATATTATCGCTGATTAAATAAAAGCGCATAAAACCACAACCATTCTCCGGCTTAGAGTTTATTGATAATCAGGATCGAGATCAGAATACCATAAAGCGCGATACCTTCGCCGAGCGCTACGAAGATCAAGCCCTTACCAAAGGACTTCGGATCCTCACTGTAGAGACCGATTGCCGCCGGAACAGCCGCGGCGACCGCGATGCCCGCGCCGATGGAGGCGAGGCCGGTAGAAAGGGCAGCGCCCAGGTAACCCATGCCCGCGCCGCCGTCGCCTGCGACAACAGCCGCATCGGCGGCCAGACCGGTCAGCGGCAAAGCGATCGCAGCAAGGCAGACACCCGCAAAAGCGCAGAGGTTAAAAACAATGGCGTGTTTTGCCTTTTTGCCGGTTTTGACGCCGCGATAAATCGGGATCAGCGGCATTGCAAGCAGAATAACGATTGCGAGGGGCAGTAAAAACAACATTGCTTCTTTCATGATGGTTTCCTCCTAAAAATCAAAATACGGTGACGAAGTTAATCGTCTATTTTATATGATACAACGACGGGACAGAACTCTTTTCCATCACCCTCGTAAAAGCGACTGAAGATTTCGTAATACTCAAGCCGCAGAACCTGGATGCCTACAATCAGGCCCTCCATCCCCATGACGAAGAGGTTGCCGATGACAAAGACGATCGGGCTTCCAAACCCTCCGATCATTTCCATCAGGCTCATGACAACCGCCATCATCCCTGCGTGGCTCAAAACGAAACCGCCGACACGGAGAAAAGAGACGGTGTTGGTGATATAACTCAGAACGTTTTCAAACAGCTCGAAAAAGTTGGTGATGATAAAACCGCCGACTCCGTCCTCCGGCTTCAAGTCTTTGCGCTTTGACGCCCACTTGGAAAGAGGCTCCCGCAAAAAGATGAAGAGCAGGGGAAGGGCGATGCAGAAAATGATGAAAAGAGGATTGAGGACGTTGACGTTAAAGACCATCAGCAGGGCAGCCGCCGCGATTACGGAAACGTAGAAAACCAATCCGGCGATCCCGTTGTGCCCGAAAACAGAACGCTCGAAATCCTTTTTCCGCAGCCCTAAGATGATATTGATCACCATCGAAACGATAATCAAAACTGCGCCGATACCGATGGCGGCGAACAGGAGCATATTGGTGGTCTCAGGATTGAAAACCTCCACGGGCTTTCCGGGCAGCCCCAGAACGTCCGTATAAAAGGGGGTGAGCAGATCTTCCAAGCCGAAGACGGACCCGTAAACCGTACCGAAAACCGCGCTGAAAATACCGACGCGCGCCAGAATCCGGCCGAGCATCATCTTTTTGAAATGCCACAGCAGAAGCCCGATAATGGAGAGCAGAATACCCTGCCCAAGGTCGCCGAACATGATGCCGAACAGGAGACAATAGGTATAAGCAACCAGCGGAGTGGGATCAAAATCCCCGTATCCTGGCAGGCCGTACATGGTGACGAACATCTCAAACGGGCGGGTAAACCAGTTGTTTTTCAATTTGACCGGCGGGGTCAGGCGCGGGTCGGCGTCAACTCCCCTTAAAACACAATCGCAGCTTGGAAGCGACTCAAAACCTTCCTGGAATTTCTCACCGAGCCGTTTGGGGACGAAGCCGACCAAGACGAACTGGCTGTTTTTGACCACGACGTATTTCCGAAGCTCGAATGTATCGCTTTCGTATTTCAGCGCGGTGAAAATCTGCCGGAGCGTCGTCTTGTTGTCTGCAATAAAGGCTTTGAGCTCCTTTTCCACCGCTTTCAGTTCGGCCTTGTAATCCTCCAGCATTTTTGTGATGTTGATGATGGCGATATCCGGCGTCTGATGAGCATAATCAGGAATTCGAATCCTTTGGAAAAAGAGAGAACGGAAAATTTCGTCGATATCGTCCCGCAAAACCGTTGGGACAAAATAGACGCCCCAGTGATACTGCTCATCGACGTCGAAGGTCAAAAAGAAAAACGCTTTGTCATTGTAATATTTGAGCTTGTCGAAGCTATCGTTCGGAAGGATACCGAACCGGGAAGAGACGGCTTTGCAGGCGAAAATATCGTCGAATTTTTCAGCGAGCCCCTTCATGTGGTTGAGCTGAATCAAAACCTGTTCCTGATTGTTGACTTGCTGGGCCAGTTCTTCTCTTTCCGCCCGCAGCTCCTCAAATTTGGTCTCGATCCGGGAAACCTCCTGGTCGAATTCGGAAGGCTTCAGATTCTGCCCGCCGCCGTCCTGATAGGACAGCTTAAAATTCATCTTGTAAGAGAGGTCTACAATCCGTTTGATCAGTGGATTAAACGGATTGGCATCCTGAAGCAGGGTTCCGCCGTTGAGGTCTTTGATATACTGCGAGGCGTTTTCCGGGTGGAAACAGCCCGATTCACAGCAAACCTTCATAGCGGCGTCCATGTCGTCAATATTGCCGACAATATTGACTAAGGACATTTTTTCGATTGACATTTTACTATGAGCACCACCTTTGACACATGATCAAACCGGGACGGGAAGGAAAGACCGGCGCCCGATATTTCAATAAGGAACATCGCCCCGCCATTTAGACGCAGTAGAAAGGGAAAAGCCCCTTTGGTGTATCTCTGCCCAAAACAGAAGGAGTACTGCGTCTCGGAACTGGGGGGAATTCAGCCATGATTACAAAATCAGGAGATTCTGAATTTGGGAAATTGGGATTTGATACCGGATTCCTTCGATGATCTTAATGATATTTTTTACTTCTGTGCTGTTGAGGATGATGAAAGCGTACAGCACAGCCGGGGGACTTGTGGAAAAACGCATCAGTTTTTTATTGTAGAGATAAATGATTTGGCTCAAATGGTGTTCGAACCCCAGGCTTCCTTCTTCGGCTTTGTTGTTCTTTCCATAATAACACTGATCGAACACATCGAAAAAGTCATCAACGGTTTTTGCCTCGATCATCTGCTGTAATGTATTCTTATTCAGCTTGAATTCAAAGGGGAGAACCGCCTCGCTGATATCCGCTTTGTCGGCGTCAAAATAACGTTTTAATCGGTAGATCGTCATCAAGTTTGAAAGGGTAACGTTTACTTTGATGACCTTTTCCAGATCTTTTTTTGTCTGCCCGTGAAACTTTTTCCGGATGACGCCCAAAAGGTAATCGTAATGATAAGTCATCAGCGCCTTTTCACAGGAAGAGTAGTCAATCAGCTCATCGCCTTTCGGGAAAAACGGCTTGAGGATTTCACGGTAAGGCGTGTGGCCGAGCACCTCAAGCAGCTCGTCGAAGCTCCTGACCTTTGCTAAGGCCAGCAGGTCGAACGAAGCGTGGCTGATCAGGAAAGCAGGGAGGTCGAGGATAAAATCCGCCATGGTTTTTGCATTGAGTGAAAGAATACATTTGAGGATCTGCTCAATTTCGTACTGCAAAACCAGATAGCCGTAAAAGCCGTTGTCGCCGGTGAAATTATAGCGGCAGAGCTTGGTGTATTTGTTGAACAGCTCCCGCATCAGGATATTTTCGAGCTGGCCGCGGTGAACATTGTGAATATCGACTTGGGCGAGGGCCGCGCTGTAAGCGGTATTCTCTTTTAAATAAGCCGCGATTTCCGTAACATTGCTCCGGCGGAGCATATCCTGATAGTTCGCGTCTGTCAAGCGTTTGCCATACATGCTTTTAGCTTTGGCCGAAATGGTGTTGCTCGACATCGAAGTGAAAAACATATCAATCGCCATGCGATACAGGATTTGCACAAAACGCTATGAAAATACCAGCCTTTGTACCCGGTATCGTTCCTTTCGTTTTATTTGCCAAACAGGATCACCTGCCTAAAACGCGGTGGAAAAGATCATCCTCCCACGCCTGGCGGTTTTCTTCAAACACCCGTTTCATCGCGGCGAGCTCGGTGTCTTTTTGTTCGTTGAGAGCCGCAATTTTACCGTCAGCGTGTGTCCGTTCAGTTTCCCGCACCTTGTCAAGACGCGATTTGACATTTTCCTGCATCCTTTGGCGCAACTCTTGATTTTCTTCTATGATCTGCCTTTTGACGACCTCGTCTTTCATCCGCTCCGCTTCTTCGAGCTTGCGGCTGGCTTCTTTATCGATCCTGATAATTTCCTTAATGATTTCATCCATGAAACAATCACCTGGCTTCTTAAAATTTAATTTTTGAGGCTTTGGAGCGGCGCTGGAATCTGCCCGCCGCGCGCGATAAATTTGGAAGAGGAATTGGCGTTGACCTTCATGACCGGCCCGGAACCGAGCAATCCGCCGAATTCGAGCTCTTCGCCTTCTTTTTTTCCGACGGCGGGAATCAGCCGGACTGCGGTCGTCTTATGGTTGACCATCCCGATGGCCGCTTCATCTGCGATAATGGCGGCGATGGTGTCGGCAGGGGTATCGCCCGGAACGACGATCATGTCCAGACCGACCGAACAAACGGCGGTCATCGCTTCGAGCTTTTCAATCGAAAGCGCACCGCAGCGCGCCGCTTCGATCATCCCGGCATCCTCGGTGACGGGAATGAAGGCGCCGGACAAGCCGCCGACCTTACTGGAGGCCATGACGCCGCCTTTTTTGACCGCGTCGTTGAGGAGGGCGAGCGTTGCGGTCGTCCCGTGCGTTCCGCATTTTTCGAGGCCGATTTCCTCTAAAATATGAGCAACCGAATCTCCGATCGCTGGGGTCGGGGCGAGGGAGAGGTCCACGATCCCGAACGGAACGCCGAGACGCTCCGAAGCGACCGTGCCGACAAGTTGCCCCATCCGGGTGATCTTGAAGGCGGTTTTTTTGATGATATCCGAAATTTTTGTAATATCAGCGTCAGGATATTTCGCAAGCGCCGCCCGGACGACGCCGGGGCCGGACACGCCGACATTGATCATGCAGTCCGGTTCGCCTACACCGTGAAAGGCACCCGCCATAAAGGGATTGTCTTCCGGGGCGTTGCAGAAAACAACTAGCTTGGCAGCGCCGATGCAGTCGCGGTCGGCGGTGCGCTCCGCCGTTTCTTTTACGATCTTCCCCATCAATCCCACCGCATCCAGATTGATGCCGGTTTTGGTGGAGCCGATGTTGACAGAGGAACAAACGTGATCCGTGACGGAAAGCGCCTCCGGGATCGAACGGATCAAAGCCTCGTCCCCGGCGCTGAAGCCTTTCTGCACCAGCGCCGAATAGCCGCCGATGAAGTTGACGCCGCAGGCTTCGGCGCATCGCTGCAAGGTGAGGGCGAATTTGACCGGGTCTCCCTTTGCCGCCGCTGCGAGGATCGCAATCGGCGTGACGGAAATCCGTTTGTTGATGATCGGAATTCCATATTCGGTTTCAATATCGTTTCCGACTTTGACGAGATTCTGTGCAAGCCGGGTAACTTTTTCATAAACCTTTTCACAGGAGCGGCCGATATCCGGGTCGATACAATCGAGCAGGGAAATCCCCATCGTAATGGTGCGGATATCCAGGCACTGGTCTTGGATCATCCGGATCGTTTCTAAAATATCGTAGGTGTTCAGCATCCGACCCCTCCCTTAAATCCGATGCATGGAGTTGAAGAGGTCTTCATGCATTGCGTGGACGGAGAGCTCCATCTGCTTTCCAAGTTCGTCTAAGGCGGAAGAAAGCTTTGCATACTCGACATTCAGGTTTGTGATGTCCACCAGCATAATCATGCAGAAAAGCTCCTGCAAAACCGACTGGGTCACCTCGATGATATTGGCGTTGTACTCCGCACAGATGCTGCTGACCTTTGCCAGAATCCCCACGGTGTCTTTTCCGATTACGGTGATGACTGCACGCATGAAATCTTCCTCCCGACAACTGCAATTTTTCGCACCTAATTATAATAGCATATTCGCTCAAATAAGCAAAACATAATCTGCACAAAGTTTCTTTCTGGTAAATCTAAAAATTGTGAATTTTGTAACATGTCAATTTGAAATTTTCGTGTATAATATTTTTATAGGATATTTTATTCAGCAATTAGTCTGAAACTTATAGGAAAGGATGTGCCGATATTGCAGAAATATATCGACTTACATACCCATACAAACTATTCCCCGGATGCGGACGACAGCCCGTCCGATATGTGTAAACGCGCGGAAGAGCTTGGCCTTTTCGCATATGCCGTCACCGACCATTGTGAAATGAATGACTTCGAGGCCGGAGGATATCATGAGACCGCTTTGAAATCGATCAAGGCGGTGGAGCGGTACGCCGCCGGCCGGGATTCTGGTACGCTTTTTCTGAGGGGGATCGAGATGGGGCAGGCGCTGGAAAACAGGGAAGTTTCAGAGCGCTTTTACGAGGAAATTGCGCCGCGGACTGATTTTATCATCGGCTCGCTCCACAATCTGAAAGCCTACACCGATTTTGCGTTTCTCGATTATCGCAGCGAAAACATCCCCGATCTCCTCAAACGCTATTTTACCGAATTGAACGAGCTTGTCCGCTGGGGAAGATTCGACTCCCTTGCGCACATCACCTATCCGCTCCGCTATATCGTGGGGGAGACGGGAATCCAGGCCGACCTCGCCCCGGTAAAAGATCTCGTCGACGACCTGCTGCGGTACCAGGCGGAACATGGAGGGGCGATCGAGGTGAACACATCGGGGCTCCGTCAAAAGATCGGGGAGACGATGCCGCCGCTTTGGATGGTGCGGCGTTTCCGCGAATTGGGGGGGCAGTATGTCACAATCGGTTCGGATGCACATTGTACTGCCGACTTGGGAAAAGGTTTGAAAGAAGGCGTGGCGCTCATCAAGGATGCCGGATTCAACCACATCACTTATTATGTAAGACATCAGCCGGTTTTGCTTCCGATCGAAGTGTAGACAGCGGGAGGAGAAGCTGGTATAATAACCTCACGCCACAGCCGGAAGCAAAGCTTCCGGTGACTGAGAGAACATTGTAACATGCAGTGGAAGCGCACTTCGTGCTTTTTTTGTGTTATAATATCCTCACCCGTTAGCGATATCGAAGATTTCGAACGGGTGCCCGAGAACATTGTTGCTTCGCCTTACGGCTTCGCATTAATA
>JAAWBP010000068.1 GCA_022792755.1 Oscillospiraceae bacterium
CGCCTACCGTTATGGCAGCCTTTAAGGGTACTTGCGTACCACCTTGATTCTACAACATTCGTCAGGGGTTGTCAATGACCCGTGGCCGGGCGGGACAAACGCGGCGGGGAATCTCCGCCGAATCCGGCCAAGCGCAAAACGGCTTTCAGCTACAAAAGCACAGCAAAGGCTCCCCTGGCAAAACCGGGGGAGCCTTTGTTTAAAAAAGACAGGCCGTCTAAAAAACACGCTGTTTCGTTGTTTTACTGGGCGCTGAATTTCTGCTTCACGGAATTGATCTTATTCTGTTCCGCCTGTTCGGTGGGATACCATCCTTTTGCCATCATTTTGTCATAGATAGCGTCCTGCATACACAGCGCATCGTTCAAAGCGGTATTGAAGACCTGGTGGACGTTCGAGGTAGAAGACTCGATCGAGCCGTGCATAAACAGGTCGCAGGCTCCTTTTTCCAAAAGGAGGATATTTTCCATCAAATTTTTATCATCCATGTGCTTCGATCTCCTTTCTCAATTAAAGCAAGCCGTAAAAGCTCTGAAAAATCTGCTGATGTTTCTGCGCCATCTGCTCGATGCAGGCTTTCAGCTCCGCATCCTGGATCTGGCTTGCGGTTTCTGTACACTTGGTCTGAAAATACTGCTCATGGCCCAGCGCATCTTCAACGTACAAGAGTTCTTTGGTGGTCATTGGAATCCCTCCTAAATGAATTTGTCTATATTGTGGGATAAAACCGCAGCGAATATACGCAGCCGATCCCCTTTTGTCAACCGCTGCAAACCGCATCAAAAAAGGGACAATCCGTTTGGATTGTCCCTCGATCCTTTCTATGCCGCCGCTTTTTCCTTCCCTGTTTCCTTTACCTTGTACTTGCGGTTGCGCAGCTTCAGGTAAATCCCCGGGAGGCGCTTCCTGCCGAACCGTTTCAGCCCGCGCACGGTTTTATCCCCCGCAGTGCTGAGGAAGACCAAAAACTTGCGCGGCGTGAACCGCCCGACAAAGATGCCGTCGAGCATCTTCTCGAACACCTTCCCAAGCCCCTTCGGCATCCGGTAAGCGAGCTTGTAGAGCGTCACAAATTTCGTAAAATACCCCTCTGCAAACAGCACCTGATGCTCTGGGAACTGCTTTTGAATCAGAGGAACCTTTACGTTCTTGTCGGCCAAATCCCGGATCTCCCCGCCGTTTTCAGCAACCGCCTGCTCGGCGATTTTGGCGAGCTGCGTCATCGGGTAGGGACAGAAAATATTCGGGATCATCCGGTCGGGGTTGATCACCGCATTCAGCTTGATGGTTTTGAGGCACTTGCGGAGGTCTTCATAAGGCAGGCCGACGATGTTGTAGGTCAGCGTCGGGATGTCGTATTTTTTGAACCATTTGAAGGAGTTGATGATCTGCTCATCCGACATGCTCCGCTTGAGGTATTTAAAGCGGATTTCCTGGTCACCCGACTCGACGCCGACGTCGATCATATAAACGCCAGCCTCCTTCATCAGCCGAACCGTCTCCTCCGTCATATTGTCCAGCCGGAGGTTGCAGGTAAAGGGCAGGTGAATCTTTTCTTTATACAGGTTCATAAAATCGGTGAACCAGTCGGTGTACATGTTGAGGATCGCATCGCGGAAATTGATATATTTGATATAAGGATGCTTCGACAGGATCGTTTGCAGGTACTCGATCGCCTTCTCGGGCTCCTTGACCCGAGCGTACCCCTTTCTGCTCGGGTAGACCATCCGCATCTGCCCGTTCCCGCAGTAGGTGCAGCTGAACAGGCAGCCGCGGGAGACCACGACGATCGCCGTCGCAATCGAAGAGGCATCCAGGTTGTCGAAATCGAAGAGCTCGAAGTCCGACATCGGGAGCTCATTCAAATCCTGCACAAAGGGCCGGACAGGGTTTCGGATCACGTTCCCTTCCTTATCCTTAAACCAGAGGCTTTCGATATGGGTGTAGTCCGTCCCGTCGCGGAGGGCGTTACAGAGCTCCAGCTCCGGGTATTCCCCTTCCCCGATGCAGACGCAGTCCATCCCCTCCATCTCGATCATCTCCTCGGGGGCGAGGGTCGGATGGGGGCCGCCGCAGACCGTAAAGGCGTCCGTCGCCTCCTTGACCCACTTGCACATCTTCCGCACCTGGGGAACCGCAGAGGTTCGGATGGAAAAGCCGATCACGTCCGCGTTCTCCTTCCGGAGACGCTCTTTGAATTCCTCTTCCTCCGGCGCATAGGTCAAGTGGTACAAAGCCGTTTGGTAACCGTGCTGCTTGAGGACGGCGGAGATAATCGCAATCCCCTCATGGTAGTTCCCTTTCATATCTTTCCGCTTTTCATTCCCCAGAAAATCCGGGTAGATGAACAAAAATTTCAGCGTTTTCTTTTCATCGGACATGAAACAACATCATCCTAACTTTTGAATTCAAAAATCTGCATATAAAATTATTGTACCACACCGCGCATCGTCTTTCAATGGCCGTAGCAAAATTAATCTTTCTGTGTCTCGCGGTATCCGGACAGGTACTCCATGCAGAATTCATCCCTGCCGCCGACCAGCTCCGCAGCCAGCAGCGCCATTTTTGCCTCGGTGCTCGTGACATCCATAATCGCCGCATCCAGCCCGGCACAGACAGCGGCCGCAAGAAAGGCCGCGTTGACATACCGGCGCTTCGGCAGCCCGAAGGAGACGTTCGACATCCCGCCGACGAGATGGACGTCCGGGTACTCCGCGCGGAGCTGCGCCGCCGCTTTCAGGGAATGAACCGCCGCGCCGGAGTCAGTCGACAGGGCTTCTACAATCAAGTCGATGTAAATCCGATCCTGCCCCACGCCGTTTTCCTCGAGCCTTGCAATCACCCTGCGGGCGTTTTCCACCCGCCTTTCCGCGTCTTTGGGAATTCCATTTTCATCCATCGGAAGGGCGATCACCCCCGCACCGGCCTGCTGAACCAACGGGAGCATCCCCTCAAACCGGGCAGGCTCCAAGGTGATGGAATTGATGATCGGCCTTTCGAGCTCAAGCCGCTTCAAAACCGCCGCAATCGCCGCAGGATTGACCGAGTCAAGCACCAGCGGCGTTTTGCAGACGCTCTGCACCTGCTCTGCCGCCCAGATCAGCTTCTCAGTTTCGTCGGCAAACATTCCAGCGTTTAAATCCAGATAATCCGCCCCGCAGTCCGTCTGCCTGAGCGCCATATTTTTGATGTAATCCGCATCCATCTCCTGAAACGCCTTCTGGGCGGACGGAACGGAACTGTTCAATTTCTCCCCAATGATCAGCATTTTAAAATTCCTCCTTGATTCTCTCGATGATGTCGCAAATTAACCCCGCCCGCTGAAAAGGGGTGATCAGATAAAAGCCGTCGACCAGGCCGGCGATCTGCCGCGCCGTCCGGACGGAGAGCTCCACTGCAAGGGCCTCTGCCTCCTCCCGGGAGCAGTTTTCATAACGGGAAACGGTTTCTGCGGGGATATTGATCCCGGAAATCTCATTGTTGACAAAGCAGGCGTTTCGGTAACTGACCAGCGGCATGATCCCGCCGAACAGCTCTGCCGAAAGCGCCTTCCGCGCCAGCTCCAGGTTGGCGCAGCCCTCCTCGGTAAAGACCGGCTGGGTCAGAAACCGGACAGCCCCGGCCGCTTCCTTCCGCTTGGCCCGCTCCAGTTCGGCGGCGAAATTCGCGGCGTTGACGTTCAGCGCCGCGGCGGTTTCGATCGGAGACGCCTCCAGCGCCTCTTGATTCAAATCCCGGATAAAGGCGAGCAGCTTTTCAGAGTTGAAGTTGAACACCCCTTTGACCTTGTTCCGGTCTTCCGCCGCAATCGGGTCGCCGGTGACCACCAGAACCTGCCGGATCCCTTCGATCCCGAGCCCCAGCAGGAGCGCCTTGGTCGCGTTGAGATTCCGGTCGCGGCAGGTGAGATGGGGCATGACCGCCATGCCGTATCTGCTCCGCAGCAAAGCCGCCAGCATACTGCTGTCCACCCGCGCGCGTGCGACCGGACAGTCGGCGATGGTCAGCCAATTGATTCCCGCATCCCAAAGCGCCGACGCCGCCTGAAAAAAGCGCTCGGCCTTGGCGTCCATCGGGGAATCGAGCTCAACTGCGAATTTTTTAGAGCCGAAGCCCGAAGAAAGCGGGCGTTCAATCGGATGAAAAACGGACGGCTTGGAGACGGGATGAGGGCTTGAAGCCGCTCCGCGGAGCCTCTCAGCCATCAGCCGGATGTGCTCCGGGGTCGTCCCGCAGCAGCCGCCGAGGATCGAAACCCCGCACCCTTTGATTTTTTCCATCTGCTCTGCAAAGTATGCAGGGGCGTTTTCAAAAACCGTCCTGCCCCCGCTGACGCTCGGATATCCGGCGTTCGGCATAATCGAGACCGGCTTGCCGCCAAGCTTCATCTCCTCTGCGATGCGGAGCAGATGCATAGGCCCGCAGGTGCAGTTGAAGCCGTAGGCGTCGACCGCCTCCGCCGTTAAGAGCGCCTTTTCGATTTCCGCGGCGGGGATGCCGCTGGTGGTGTACCGATCCGCCATCACCGTGCATTCCGCGATCACATACCCCTCCGGACAGAGCTGTTTGACTTCCTCGGCCAGGCGGATCAGAATCCGATATTCATGGAAGGTTTCGAACAGGAACCGGCTGACCCCTTCCTCCAGAAAAACCCGGATGATCCGCTGGTATTCCGCCCACTCCTCCTCTTCAGAAGAGAGCGAGACCGGGCCGACACTTGCGAAAACTGCGGCCTTCTCCCCCGCCGCTTCCTTCGCGAGCCGGCACCCCGCCCGGAGGATTGATTCGACCGTTTTCCACTCCGCACCCAGCGCACCGGAATTCGCGCCGAAGGTGTTGGTCTTGACCGCACTCGCCCCCGCCCGGATATAGGCCTGATGCGCCGCCAGCACCCGTTCGGGATAAAGGAGGTTGCTGGATTCGCAGCGGGTCACCGACATATGATATTGGTCTGCGAGGTAGGTTCCCATCGCCCCGTCGAAGAGATAAAGCAGCCCTTGTTCTTTCATAAACGTCCCCTTTTTCCATAAAAGTGTTATAATTATAACATAAATTCCAGATTATTGCTATTCCTATGAAAAAACAGGCAATATAGACAACCAACCCGAACTGTATTATAATGGTTTTATCGATAAAAATGAACCGCGGCGGGGAGAAAGCAGTTTTGGCTGGAGACGCATTGCCTCCTGTGAATTGTGCGCTTCGAGAAGATGGGCTTACAGAAAAACGCCGTTTTTCCAACAGCTTGCCTGACTGCGTTTCATTCAATAATGGGGTGTCAAATTGCTCAAGGATTCCATACTTAAAATATTAGAGGAAAACAAAGGGACGCCGGTATCCGGGCTCGTCATCGGGAAAAGGCTGGGGGTGTCGCGCAGCGCGGTTTGGAAAGGGGTCAACCAGCTCAAAGAGGACGGGTTTTCCATCTCCTCTCTCCCCAATAAAGGCTACCTGCTGGACGAATCCGGCGGCGCGGTCCGCCCCGAGGCGGTCGGCTCCCTTCTAAACACCCGTTATCTCGGGCGGGAACTGGAAATTCTGGACACGGTCGATTCGACCAACACCTACCTGAAACGGATTTCGGACTCCCTCGCCGGAAAGAGCGGCCACACCGTGATCGCACTGCGCCAGACCGCCGGAAAGGGGCGGATGACACGGCAGTTCTACTCCCCGGCTCAGCAGGGCGTTTATATGAGCTTCTACCTGGAGCCTCATTTTGTCTTTGAAGACATCAGCCTGGTGACGATCATCGCCGTGGTCGCCGTCTGCCGCGCCATCAAAGACACCGCCGGCTTTCTCCCCGGCGTCAAGTGGGTAAACGATGTCCTCTACCAAGGGAAAAAGCTCTGCGGCATCCTGACTGAGGCCTCTGTCGAGGCGGAAAGCGGGCAGGTCAAATACCTGGTGACAGGGATCGGCATCAACATCAACCAGGACGAAAACATGCCGGAGGAGCTGCGCGGCATCGTGGGCACACTGAACGAATTTTCAGAAAAGCCCTGTGACCGCAACTTCCTCATCGCTTCAGTGCTGAACCATTTTGAAACGCTTTTTGAAACCTATCTGTCCGGAAACCGGGCAGCGGTCTTGGCGGAGTACAAGGAGCTCCTCTGCGTCTTCGGACAGGAGTACAATATCATCTCTCTGAAAGACAGTTTTCCCGCCGTTCCGGTCGATATTGATGAAGACGCGCACCTGATCGTCCGGGACCGCAAAGGCGTGCTGCACACCCTCAATTCAGGAGAGATCAGCATCCGGAAAAGAGCGGAGTGACTCCGCGCCCGTGGCCAGGTGATCCCGGCCGAACAATCGCGGCGGAGTGCCTCCGCTGGCAATGCGCGATCCGCAGGCGGTACGAATAACAGCGTTGGTAACCCGCGCGGCGCCTCGCAAGACAAAAACCTGGGTACCGGTAAAACGTTGGGGTGCGAATCACCCACGGGGGTACCCTGCCCCGTGCGGCACATCCGTCCCGACTGATACAACGCGGTTCGCGGGACACAAGTTCTTAAAACACAAACGACTTTTGTGCGCGAATTGGCCACCGGGGCCACCCGGCGGGGCACCGGGGCAGCGCCCCGGTTCACCCTCTGCAGAGGGCGAATTCCTTT
The DNA here is from genome assembly GCA_022792755.1 of Oscillospiraceae bacterium. GTDB lineage: Bacteria > Bacillota > Clostridia > Oscillospirales > Ruminococcaceae > Metaruminococcus_A. Next base: position 6,612 of record JAAWBP010000068.1, read on the forward strand.
CCGTCACAAAGCGCAGGAGAGGCGGAAAACGTCCCGGTAGGACGTTTTCCGGTGGAGAACCCTCGCCTGGGGTTCTCCATGCGGCTCCAGCCGCAAAGCGGAGTGCCCCCGCTGGCAATGCGCGATCCACAGGCGGTACGAATAACAGCGTTGGTAACCCGCGCGGCGCGCTCGTCTTTTTTGCGCCTTGCAGGACTGAAACCTGGAAACCGGCAGCACGTTGGTGTGCGTATTGTCCTGCCCGGTCACGGGCCCCGCAAGGCGCGTTGGTTCGCAAATGTATCTCGCAGGATTGAAACTTAAAGACCGGTAAAATCTTTGAGTGCGAATTGTCCTGCCCGGTCACGGGCCGCTAACTTTTTCGTTTAACCTCCCTTTTACACAGCGCACAAAAAGCCGCCTGTCCATTTTGGACAGGCGGCTTTTGCTTTAAGGTTTAGTCCACATAATCGGGGTAGTCTTTGAAGATCAGGCAAGACGGCGGAACATCCTCCTCGATCTGCGGAATCCGGTCGGAAGCATCGAGAAAATGGTTGTCGATATTGTCGTCGTTCACGGTGGAAACCTCCCCCAGAAGGAGCTTTCCGCTGCCCGGCTTACAAGAAATCTCGTGATACTGGCCCGGAACCAGCGTGATGCTCTGGCCCGGCTTGAGCTCCACGGAGCTGCCGGCGGCAAAGGTCGCCTTCCGGCCGTCGAGGGTGACGGTGATCGGCTTGTCCGAAAAACGGTCGTTTTCATCCTTTTCCCAGAGGCGGATCACAGCCGTTCCGCCGGCGCGGTTGATGATATCCTCCATCTTCTGGTAATGGTAGTGCGGCGCAAGCTTCTGCCCTTCCTCCACGATCAGGTACTTTTCACAGTACGGCTTTGGATACTGCTCCGGATGTTTGATGCTGCCGTTGCGGATGGTGAAGATCAGCAGCCCGACCTTTTCAAAATCGTCGTATCCAAAGTCGGTAACGTCCCAGCCGAGCATGTTGGTGAACACCTCGTCGTATTCAGCCCTTTTTCCTTTGAACTCCTCCGGTTTCCAATAGGCAAAATCCGGAAGGCTGAAATGCATTTCTTCGATGAATTTGATCCCGTCTTCGATCACTTGGTTGATTTTTGAACGCTTCATTGTAATCCTCCGTTTTTTAATGGAATTTAAGAGAACCGACAGCTCTATTTAACAACATTTCCGAAAAGAAATCAATCTCTTTTCAGAACAAATCTAAAAAGCCGATGATTTTTCCATTCACAGCCTGCGCAAACGATTCCCCGACCCGGGCTTTACTTGGAGCTGAACATATTCTTTTTGATCAGGATGACCGCGACGACGACGGTCGCAAGAACCGACACCCCCACCGGGAACCAGAAGACGGGCATCGGAATCCCCTCGACATTCATCCCGTAGAAACTCGCCACCATGGTGGGGATTGCCATCAAAATCGTAATCGAGGTCAAAACCTTCATGACGATGTTCAGGTTGTTGGAGATCACCGAGGCGAAGGCATCCATCGTGCCGGAAAGGATGCTCGAGTAGATGTTGGACATCTCGATCGCCTGCTTTACTTCGATCAGGACGTCCTCCAGTAGGTCCTGATCCTCGTCGTAGAGCTTGATGAACCGCCCGCGGAGGATCTTCTCAAGGGTGATTTCATCCGATTTCAACGAAGTGGAAAAGTAGACCAGCGACTTTTCCATCCCGAGAAGCTGGATCAGCTCCTTGTTCCGGAGCGAACGGTGGAGCTGGCGCTCCACCATATTGGACAGCTTGTCGATCTGCTTGAGGTATTGGAGATATTTGGTGGCGATCCGCAATAGCAGCATCAACAGAAAGCGCGTTCTGAGGTGCGGCTGGATGTTTTTGACCATCCCATTTTCAAATTCCGAGATGACCGGCGTTTCCTGAACGCAGACCGTGACGACGTTTTTCCCCGTCAGGATGATCCCGATCGGCATCGTCGTATAGAGGATGGTGTTTCCTTCCTCTTCCTTCTGGGCCATCGGCGTGTCGACGATCACCAGGGTCTGCCCGTCCTCGTTTTCGATGCGGGAGGATTCCTCCTCATCCAGCGCGGCGCGGACAAAATCAGAGTCGGCGCCCGCTTCGCGGACCAGGAAAGAAATTTCCTCCTCCGTCGGGCTGACCGCCGAAATCCAGCAGCCTTCGGTCAGTGTCTCCACCCGGACCATCTTGTCGTCAACGGCTTTAAAAATATTGATCATACGCTTCTCCCTTTCTAGGGACGGGAGAAGGCCATCGGCACACTGCTCCCGCCCGGTTTATTTACTTTGCATAATCGACTGCACGGGTCAGGATTCACAGTGCCACCTCCTAAATCTTTTGCGTTTTTGAGATCCCCGCAGGCTTTGCCTGCGTTCACGGCGTGGGGTTGTTATTGCCGAAGGCAACAAGGTTCTGGGGCACCCATTCGCAATCTTCGATTGCGTC
>JAAWBP010000069.1 GCA_022792755.1 Oscillospiraceae bacterium
CCGACCCGGCCGGCGATGCCTTAGCTTCTCCCCCAAAGCCGAACCGTTTTTGTGAATCCTGCGGCTCTCCACTAAGCGCGGAGGAAAAATTCTGTCCGCGCTGCGGCCGCCCGACCGGAGTGCCGGCGACGCCTGCCCCGCAGACTGCTCCAAATAATGTCTCCACCCCTCCTCTCGCTCAGGGTGGTTTCTGCGCATTCTGTCACGCCCCACTAGGGGCGGAGGAAAAGTTCTGCCCGCGCTGCGGCCGTCCGGCGGGGATGCCTGTCGGCGTGCCGTTTGTACCATCCAATCAAAAGCCGAAAAAGAACAATAAAAAGGTCATCATCATTTCGGTTTCCATTGCAGCGGCTGTTCTGATCTTAGCCGCAGTTGCCGTTGCCGTCGGCGTGGTGATCGTGGCGAACAATGCACGGGCTGCGGAAGAAGCGCGGATCGCCGCGATCGAGGAATATGTTGACGACGTAGAGCAATTCGGCTACCAGATATTGGACTCCTGCGCCAAGCTTGAGGACATTGGAAATGAAATGCAGGATTGCTGGTACGACTATGTCTATAACCATCAAACCAAATACGCCAGTCCCAGAGAGGCAGTGGACGACGCTTATGATGCGCTGTCCTCGGATGTCGCAGATGTTAAAAGCGCCTACCCCGGCTTTAAAACCGATTACAATCTCTTGATGAATACTTTGCCGGATCAGACAGATGACCTGATCGAGATTCAGGATGCAGTGGAAGACTTATACGAGGCTTACGACGATTTTTACGATTGTATTTTGAATCCTACTGGAAACTACAGCGCCTTCTCCTCCAAATTTTCCGATACGGATGAGGCGTTCTTAGACAAATTCGAAAATCTGGAAGATCTGTTGAGCAGTTATAACGCAGATCAAAGCAACTGGTAACTTGTATTTCAGCATCGATTTAGGCCGGATCAAAGTAAAAAAGCGGCGGAGTTCACTCCGCCGCTTTTTCGATGCACTGCCTGGACGCAGGCCCCGCTGCGGCCGCTTTTGCATTAATAAAACATATAGTATTGGCAGCGGAGCATCCCGTTATACAGCTTCCTGCGTTTTTTTGCCTGCCTGCCGAAAAAACGTTCAAATTCTTCATCGGGGGAGATGACATAATACCGGCCGGGTGCTGTAAAGCGTTCGCCCATAGCGCGGTAAAGCTCCCTCGCCCCTTCGATTTCCAGCATCCGTTCCCCGTAAGGCGGATTGGTGACAACGACCGCCTTCTCCCCCGGGAACTCAAAGGAGCGGATATCGGCAGTTTTCAGCCGGACGCGGGCCGAGATTCCCGCCTTTTTGGCATTTGCCCGGGTGAGTTCCACCGCCTCTGCGCTGACATCCATTCCGTAGGCTGTAAAGGGTGCGTCCCGGCGGATCTGGTCAAAGGCGCGGGCGCGCTCCTGCTCAAACACCGCCGGAGGGAGGAATCCCCACTTTTCTACAGCGAAGCTCCGCTTTAACCCCGGCGCAATATTGAGGGCCTTGGTCGCCGCCTCGATCACAAACGTCCCTGAGCCACAGAAAGGGTCGCAGAAGCAGCTGTCCGGATAGATCCGGGCCAGGTCGAGCATCCCGGCGGCCAGCGTCTCCTTGATCGGCGCCTCGTTGGACTGCTGGCGGTAGCCGCGCTTGTGGAGCCCCGCCCCCGACGTATCCAGCATGATGGAGGCCGTATCCTTAAAAATCGAAAACTGAATTTGATGGATAGGGCCAGTCTCCTCAAACCAGGAAACGCGGTAAGCCCTTTTCAGCGACTCCACCGCCGCTTTTTTGATGATCTTCTGGCAGTCCGGCACACTTTTGAGGGCCGAGTTGAGGGAATACCCCTTGACGGGGAAGGCATCTGACGATCCGATAAAGGTCTCGAAGTCGAGCGCCTTCACCCCCTCGAATAACTCGTCGAAGGTGCGGGCGGGAAATTCCCCCAGCTTGATGAGAACCCGCTCCGCCGTCCGCAGGGAGAGATTGGCGCGGGCGATCATCTCCTCCCCGCCGTCAAAAGAAACCTTCCCGTCGTTCACCACGACATTTTCGCCACCCATCCGGCGGATTTCCCCAGCCAGGACGCTTTCCAGCCCGAACAGGCAAGGGCAGATCAAGGTGTAATTCATTCGCGTTCTTCTTTCTTCATCTTGTTACAGGACGGCCGAACCGTGCCGGGTCACATGGCAGCCGATATTGACCGCGACCGGCAGCCCTGCGATATGGGTCGGATACTGCTCGATGTTGACGGCAAGGGCCGTCGTTTCGCCGCCGAACCCCTGCGGCCCGATGTCCAGCGCATTGATCCCGGCGAGCATCTCCGCCTCCAGACCGGCGTAAAACGGGTCTGGGTTCCGGACGGCTGCATCCCGGCAGAGGGCTTTTTTGGAGAGATAGGCGCAGTATTCGAAATCCCCGCCGATCCCCACGCCGACCACCATCGGCGGGCAGGGGTTCCCCCCCGCCAGCCGGGCAGCCTCGACGACAAACGCCACAATCTCCTCTGGTTTCGCGGAGGGGGTGAACATCTTTGTCCTGCTCATATTTTCGCTCCCGAAGCCCTTGGGCGCGACGGTGACCTTCACCCGGTCGCCCGGCACGATCCGGGTGTGGATCACCGCCGGGGTGTTGTCCCCGGTGTTGACCCGGCGCAGCGGGTCTTTGACGATCGAGCAGCGGAGAAGCCCCTCCAGATACCCCTCCCGCACACCGCGGTTGATTGCATCCTCATAAGGCTCCCCCGTCAGGAGAACCTCCTGTCCCACCTCGATAAAGCAGACCGCCATCCCGGTGTCCTGGCAGATGGGGATATCCAGCTCCTTCGCAGCCTCCAGATTCCGTTCAAGGTCGCCTAAGATGCCTGCCGCGAGCGGATTTCTCTCCGATTGGCGGCAGGCGGAAATCCGGGCAGCGAGGCTGGACGGAAGGATTTTATTCGCCGAGATACAGAGCTCTTTGACTGTTTCAGCAAGAAGGGCCGTGGAAACCTCCCTCATTCCGACACCTTCTTTCCGTTGATCAAGACCAGCTTCGGCCGGGCGCAGACCCCCAGCGGGTCAGAGTCGAAAAGGAGGAGATCCGCCTGCTTACCCGGCTTCAGCGAACCGATCCGGTCATCCAGCCGGAAAAGCCGGGCGGGGACGATGGTAATCGCCTCCAGCGCATGGCGATAAGGGAGACCCTCCGCTTCGGCAATCGCGGCGCAGAGGGGCAGGTACTGGATCGGCGTCACGGGGTGGTCGGTGCAGATAGCGTTTTCAACGCCGGCCTCCCACAAAATTGCCGGATTTTTGGGATCGAGCCCCGAGAGCTCTGGCTTCGAACGGTCGCAGAGGAAGGGGCCGGTGATCACCTTCGCCCCCTCCTCCCGCAAAAATGAGGCGATCCGGTGCCCTTCGGTACAGTGGACAAGGATATAGTCGAGGTCAAACTCCTTCGCAATCCGAATGGCAGTAAAGATATCGTCCGCCCGATGCGCGTGGAAAACCGCCTTCATCTCCCTGCTTAGAACGGGGAGCAGGGCCTCGCATTTGATATCGTACTCCGGCTCGTCGTAATCCTCGCTGTTCTGCTCGGCAAGGCGCTTGTCGTTCAGGTACCGCTGCGCCTTCGCAAGCTGCTCCCGGATCAAAGCCGCGGTCGCCATCCGGGTGACGGGCGACTGGTTTTTTCCGTGGTAGACGCTTTTCGGGTTTTCGCCCAGCGCAAACTTCATCCCCACCGCACCGTCCAGCAGCATGTCGTCGATCCGGCTGCCGCTGGTTTTAACCGCGCACCAAACCCCCGCGATGGGGTTTGCGCTCCCCGGCCCGGTGAGCACGGTGGTGATGCCCGCGGCGGCGGCCTCGCGGAAACACTTGTCCAGGGGGTTGACCGCGTCAATGGCACGGAGCTGGGGCGTCACCGGCTCGGTGTCCTCATTGCCGTCGTCCCCCTCGAAGCCGAGGGAATCCTCCCACATCCCCAGGTGGCTGTGCGCGTCAATAAGCCCCGGCAAAACCAAGCCGCCGCAGGCGTCAACCGCCTCCGGATCCTCGGGGCAGTCCTCCATATCGCCGAGGGAGTCGATCAAGCCGTCCTGAATCCGGATAAAGCCGTTTTCATAGTCCTTCTCTTCCATGGTCAATATCTTAGCGTTTCGAATTACCATTTCGTTCCATTCCTCTTTTCGGGCAGTCTGTCTGCATCGGCAAACGGCGTATTCCGCCGTGCATTACACCTTTATTAAAACATATCCGCCGCCAAATTACAAGAAAATGGGGGCGGAATTTATGTTATTTGGAGCGGCGCTCCCCTCACCAGACGGCGGCCATTCCGTCCGCCCGCGGCTCAGTTGCACCCAGGTAAACGCCGTTGTCCTGCCGCAGGATCATCTGCCCCCTGCCGAAGGAAAGGGAATCGGCAGCGATCGTGAGGGCATGCCCGCGGCGGCGCAGGTCGGCGGCAATCCATTGCGGGAACGACGGCTCGACTTCGACCGAATTCCCGCCAGTCCACTGCCAGCGCGGGGCGTCCAGAGCCGCCTGGGGATTCATGTGAAAATCGATCAGATTGGTCACAGCCTGAACCTGCCCCTGCGGCTGCATGAAAGCGCCCATCACACCGAAAGGGCCGACCGCTTGGCCATCTTTTGTGAGGAACCCCGGAATGATGGTGTGATAAGGCCGTTTTCCCGGCGCGATGCAATTGTCCGAACTGGGGTCGAGCGAAAAGTTTGCGCCCCTGTTGTGCAGGGCGATCCCGGTTCCGGGCACGACCAGCCCAGAGCCGAAACCATTGTAGTTGCTTTGGATGTAAGAAACCATGTTCCCCTCCCGGTCGGCGGTACAAAGATAGACCGTTCCACCGCAGTGAGGATCGCCGTGTTCCGGCAGACGGGCGCTCTCCCCGATCAGCCGTCGGCGGCTGTCCGCATATTCCTTGGAAAGGAGCCTTTCCGTCTCCACCCGCATCCAGGCCGGATCGGCGATATAGTGCAGCCCGTCCGCAAAGGCGAGCTTCATGGCCTCGATCTGCCTGTGGATGGTATCGGGGCAATCGCGGGCGCCGAATGAAAACCCTTCTAACAGGTTGAGCGCCATCAGCACGACGATGCCGTGCCCGTTCGGCGGGATTTCCCAGACGTCATACCCCCGGTAGCGGACTGTAACCGGCTCCACCCACTCCGGGGCGTATTGTTCGAGGTCTTCCTTCCGCAGAAAGCCGCCCCCCGCCTTTGAAAAGGCGTCAATCATTTCAGCGAGCGCGCCCTGGTAAAAGGAAGCGCAGTTGGTTGCCGCCAATTCCCGCAGCGTCTCCGCATGGGCGGGAGAACGCCAGATTTCGCCGGCCTTCGGCGGCGCGCCCTCCGGGGCAAAGACTTCGAACCAGCGGCGGTAAAGCGCCCCATCTTCTTCGTCGGACGCCTTCATAAAGCGGCGGAACTCCTCTTCCCAGAGTTCGGAAACCGTGGGAGAGATAGGATAGCCTTCCTCGGCATACTGGATTGCCGGTGAAAGCAATTCTTTAAAAGGGAGCGCGCCAAACCGCTCGGAAAGGGACGCCCAAGCCGCCGGGATTCCCGGCACCGTGACGGGGATCCACCCCTGCTTCGGCATTGCGGAATACCCCTTTTCCCGGATTTTTTCCGCCTCCGCCAACGCAGGGGCCGGGCCGCTGGAGTTGAGGCCGTACAGCCTGCCCTGGTACCACACCTGGGCAAAGGCATCCCCTCCGATTCCGTTGGAAACAGGCTCGGTCACCGTCAGGCAGGCCGCAGCGGCGATAGCAGCGTCAACCGCATTGCCGCCCTGCTTCAGGATTTCGAGCCCAGCCTGCGCAGCAAGCGGCTGGGAAGCGCAGACCATCCCCTTCCTGCCGTACACGAGGCTTCTCCGGGAGGGATAAGGATAACTCAAAGGGTCAAATGAAGGGATCATTGTTCATCAACACGATCCGGCAGCCCCGCTCAAAACTGAACGCAGCCGCCCGGTACCGTTCCTTTCTTATTTTATTGATGTAGACCTGCCTTGCCATTTCTAAGCAAATCTAAAACCGCGTCCTCTGTTTCTAAATCATAATCGCCCCAAATGCCGTTTCGATGGTATACAACGCCGTTTTCCCGGTTGATTGTGACATGCTCAATAAACCGTTCCATTCCATCCTCTTTGATACAGCGGACAAAGGCCCGCAGTTTGATTTTATCCGGAGCGAGCATGTCCACGCCGCACGGGGCATCCTCACATTCCCAGCAGCCGTTTATCCCTTTGTTTGTACAGCAGTTGTACTGATAGCAGCCTTCGGGAGACAATCTCTTTCCGCAGTGGTTATTCGACTTGCAGCTGCAGCCCCCGTCAGGGTAACAAAAATCGCAGATCAATCCGCAGTACGCGATTGCGTTCTCATTCATAAAGCATA
>JAAWBP010000070.1 GCA_022792755.1 Oscillospiraceae bacterium
AGCAGGATGGTGTTGACCACCCGGCGGTGGACGATCAGCGCGTCGAAGGGGCGGCTGATAAAGTCGGTGCAGCCGAGCTCGTAGGCCCGCTCCACATGGGCCGATCCGCTCTCGGAGGAAATCATAATCACCGGGATATCCTCGATCCAGCGTTCTTTGTTCATCATCGTCAAAACGCCGAAGCCGTCCAGCTCGGGCATGACGATGTCGAGCAGGACGAGGGAGAGCTCCGCTCCGTACTTCTGGATCACCGCCAGTGCTTCGAGCCCGTTTTCGGCCTCGATGATTTCATATTCGTCTCCCAGCATATCCGCCAAGATCGAACGGTTCATCTCTGAATCATCCGCAACCAGGATTTTCTGCTTGAACTGCTGATCTTGACTCAACTGGAACACATCCTCGCACAAAAATAAATTTGCCCGGAAAGCACCGTCCAGCTTTCTGCTGGAACCAGGCATTCCGGCAGCCAATTAATATATGTATTCTACCATAGAAAAAACAAAACGGCAAGGCCGGACAGCTGGATTTTTCTCCTATTGCGCCCGGCTTGCCTTGATCGTATCAAAACGCCTTTTCCCGGTTTGATCCGCGCTGAAACCGGGCTCAATTCCCCGCTGCCGCCGAGCTGTGCTCCCGTACATGGGAACCCTCTTTCTCCTGCTTTGGGCAATCTTCCCGCCAGGGGATGGAGTGCTCGTCGAAATAATCACTCATTCGCTCATAACAGCGGAACATCATGTCGTTAATCTCTACCTTGGCCTTCCGGCTCAGGTCGGGATAGATCGGCTCGAGAACCGTCAGGGTGGGGAGCGGCTTCCGGTTCAAAAGCTTCCGCAGCCCCTTTCGCTCCCGGAAGGTGATGACCATCGGGACGACGGGGACACAGCCGTCGTAGGCGTACTTGAAGGCTCCGCGGTGGAATTTCCGGATCCCTTTGAGGTAGTAGGGGTAGAGGATCCCCTCGGGGTAGACGTGGACGTAATTCCCGCGGGCCAGAAGCTCTTTAATGACCCCGTTGAAGACGCGGAGCGCCTTGGGGGATTCGGGGATCGGCAGCCCGCCGCAGGCCTTGATCAGCCACCGCAGGCCCGCCAGCTCCAGGTTGGTTTTGACGGTCGGGTAGTAGAGGTTCTTCGGGGCGATCGCCTGGACGACAAAGGAGCAGTCCAGCCCTTGGACGTGGTTGCAGACCGTGACCGCCCCGCCCGGGATCTCTTTGAAATTTTCCCTGCCCCTGACCCGGAAGCCGTAAAACAGCCGGTTGTAGCAGAAGAAGATCCCCACCGCCCCCATTTTGACGATATAGGACAGAAAACGGCTGAGCTTCCGCCGCGGGATAAAGCGGTAGTGTTCATCCACCTCGATGTGGAACGGCTTCCACAGGTGAACCGGCCCTTCTGTTCCCGACGGTGCTTCCTCGAGCGGTGTATGCGGATGCTCCATCGACATCCCGCGTTCCTCCTTTCGATCCGTTTTCATCCGGCGCGCAGCACACCGGCGGCGGGGGGCATCCCCCGGCTTTCAAATTCACATCCTGCCGATCACTCAATGCAGCCGTAGGCGACGGCCCGCACCCGGTGGTGATGGTACTGCTCGTTATTCGGGACGGTCTGGTGCAGGTAGATCACCGACACCCCTTCGGACGGGTCGATCGACGCCCAAGTTCCCGCCATCCCGGTCCAGCCGAATTCGCCGGCCGAGAGGTTCGCGACCCCCGCCGGGTTCATCATGGTGCGGACACCGAGCCCGTAGCCGTACCCTTCGTTATAGGAGTCGGCAAAATCCTTCAGCTGGGCGGGGCTGAGCATGTTGCTCCGCATGAGGTCGATCGTCTTCCGGCCGATGATCCGCCGCCCCTCGGGGGTAACGCCCCCGTTTGCCAGCATCTGGGCGAATTTCGTATAATCCCGCGCCGTGCTGAACAGCCCCGCGCCGCCGCCTTCGTAAACTGCGCCGGGCAGGAGGTTTTCATCCCCCGGGGCGGGGATCACCGTGAAGGATCCGTCCTCCTCCGGGCGGTACATCTTGACCATCCGCGCTTCGATATCGCCGAAGTAGCGGTAGCCGGTGCTCTCCATCCCGAGCGGCTCGAACAGCTCCTTGCGGAGGAACTCGCCCACCGTCATCCCGGCGGTCTTCTCGATCAGCGCCGCGACCATCTCATGCCCGAAGCCATAGCTCCACTGGGTGCCGGGGTCGTACCGGACGGGAACCTCCGCCATGGCGCGGACGTCGTCCTGCAAGGTGTATTTCCCCTTTGCCGCGAGCGCCTCCCGCACCCTGCGCATCTCCCGCTCGGTGACGGAATCGCCGGAGGGGTAGGGCAGCCCCACCGCCATGTTGAAGGCGTCCCGCACCAGCATCGGGCTTTTGGCCGGGCGGATATTCACCGCCCCGTTGGGCAGGGTCTCCGCGACCTGGGTGTTCCGGTACTCGGGGAAATAGTTGTAATAGGGCTCGTTCAACAGGAATTTCCCCCGCTCGAACTGGATCATCGCCGCTGTGCAGACGATGACCTTGGTCATCGAGTAGAGGCGGTAGACGGTGTCGGCTGTGACAGGACGGCCCGTTTCGAGGTCGGCGGCGCCGTAATACCCCTCGTAAAGAATCTTGCCGCGCTGTGCGACCACACAGCCGCACCCCGGGACGGTCGAGCCCGCGAACTGCTGGAGCAGCCGGTCGAGATCGGTGAATTTTGCCATGATTCAAACCCCCTGTTATCATTGTATTGGTCTTATATAAAGTATAGCACTGGAAGCGGCGGGAGACAAGAGCGGATTCTTGCGAGGCGGCCCGGAATCGGATATAATAACGGTGAGGTGGGAAATGATATGCAGAAGATGCTCGGATATATGCGCAAGGCAGTTCAGGAATTCGACCTGATCCAAGACGGGGACAGGATCGCGGTGGGGGTTTCGGGCGGGAAGGACTCGGTCGTCCTCCTGACCGGGCTGTCGATGCTCCGGCGGTTCATCGGGATCGAGTACGAGCTCCTCGCGGTCACCCTCGACCCTCATTTCGGCGGCAAGGCGGGGGATTACGCCGCCCTGCGCGACCACTGCGAGGCGCTCGGGGTTCCCTATCTGGTCAAGGACACCCACATTGGGGAGATTGTCTTCGACATCCGGAAGGAATCCAACCCGTGCAGCCTCTGCGCCCGGATGCGGCGGGGGGCGCTTCACGACGCGGCGGTGGCGAACGGCTGCAACAAGATCGCGCTCGGGCATCACTTCGACGACGCGGTGGAGACCTTTATCATGAACCTGTTCAACGAGGGGCGGCTCGGCTGTTTCTCGCCGAAGAGCTACCTTTCCCGCAAGCAGCTCACCATGATCCGCCCGATGGTCTTCGCCCCGGAGAAGGAGGTGCGGCGGGCGGCGGCGCAGGCGGGGCTCCCGCTGGTGAAAAGCGAATGCCCGGCGGACGGCGCGACCGCCCGGCAGGCGGCCAAGGAATTCCTCGCCGAACGGGAACGGCTCGACAAGGGGTTTAAAGAGCGGATTTTCGGCGCGATGCGCCGCGCCGGCCTCGACGGCTGGGGGCCCGTGGCCGGGCCGGACAGACGCGATTCTTAGGTAGTGATCGGAACGGGTTGGTATCCCGCGAGGCACAGTGTGCCTTTGCCCTCAATTTGATGCATGTGACCGGGCTAGACAGGCGCGGCGGAGTGCCTCCGCTCTCAATACGCGATTTCAGGTAATATCAGACCTAACAGTTTGTAACCCGCGAAGCATATGTTTCATACAGCGCGCCTCGCAGGGTAAGCTCTTATAGATTCATAAAACGTTGGTGTGCGAGTTGCCCGGTTCGGGTACGGACGCATCTCGCAGGTTAATCACCTTTTGACCGGTGGGACATCGGAGCTCTCTCATCCGGCAGGTTCTATTTTTTGGTTGACAAACCTCTTCTTACTGCGGTAGACTGTGACAAAAGAGGTGTTTTGGATGGATAACAACGAACTCTTACAGCAAATTTCCGCCATGATGGAGGTACAGCAGGAAGAATTTTCCCGCAAACTCGAAGAGCACACGAAACGCATTGAACTCAAGATCGAGCATGATGTTACAGACAAAATCGAAGCCCTCTTTGACGGCTACAAGCTGACCCACGAAAAGCAGTGGGAGCTGGAGCGGAAGGTAGAGAAGCTCGAAGAGCGGGTCGAGCGTTTAGAACAGGTGGGATAAAACCGGGGACTGGTAAAACAGGCTCCGGTTTTTTTGTTGACAACCCCTCAGCCCTGTGGTAGACTATTATAAGATGGGAGGGAGAAGCATGTTGGATCAAAACGATTTACAGGCAATCGCCCGATTAATTGACGCCAAGTTTAAAGTGCAGCAAGATGAAATTGACGCCAAGTTTAAAGTGCAGCAAGATGAAATTGACGCCA
>JAAWBP010000071.1 GCA_022792755.1 Oscillospiraceae bacterium
CCCTGTAAAAGATGCGGCGCTGAGAAAGATTCACCAGAAGCTCTCCCGATGTCAGTACGGATGCGGAGCCAACGCGCGTACGTTCATCTCGTCTGAGATGTGCCGCCACTCTGGCCGAAAGTTCTTTTAAGCTGAATGGCTTTGTAATATAGTCGTCGCCGCCGTACTGTAAGCCGTTGACCTTATCCTGTTCGGTGATCCTTGCCGTCACAAAAAGGATCGGGCAGGACACATGATTCCTTATGTTTCTGCAAAACGCCAAACCGTCTGTTTCCGGCATATTGATATCCAGTATAATCAGATCGGGATTTTTCGGCAACAGCTTCAGCGCGTCGGCGGCGCTGTTCGCAGTATACACCTCATAGCCCTCGTCTCCTAAATGATCCGAAAGCAGTTCGGTGATCATTGTCTCGTCATCCACAACTAAAATTTTATGCTTCATATCCACACCTCCTCAGAAGAGAATATAACAGAAAAATCAAAAAAGCGTCAAGAAAACAATGAAATGCTAATCGTTATACAGTCTGTTACCGTACTTGCATGGCTATTGTCTCAATTAACTGATTAACGATTTCCGGCTTATCGGTGTTTGAATTGTGCCCGGCATCCTTGATCCATTCCAGTGGAATTCCTGTATTTTTGTGCCATGCCTTATTATAACGAATACATGATCCGGCATGATCCTGTTCTCCACAAATCAGCAATGCAGGACATTTGATTTCATACGGTAAATTCATTTCCATTGCGTTTGCAAGAATTTTGAATCCATGACCAGATATTTGGGAATAGCGCTTTTTGTCTCCATCATATACCATCATAATTTCATACATTAGCTTTCTTCCATACTCAGATACTGCAACTCCGTTTGTCCCAGACTTTAACAGAGATTTCCAAGGATAGTAAAGGTAAACAGGTTCCATACGCTTCAATAACCAAATTTCCATTCCGGTGACATATCTTCTCTGTAAAGGGGCTGAATCAATAGAAACAAATCCTTTTAAGCTCTCAGGATATAATTCGGCATAGGCCTGCCCAACGTAGCCGCCCATGGATTGTCCTACAATAACAGGTTTTGTTATGTTTTCCTGCTCAAAAATTCCATTTAACCATTTTGCCTTATCAAAAAGATCAAAATCAAACTTAAACGGCCATGAAGCTCCGTGAGCAGGCGCATCCCAAACAAAAACATTATACTTGTCCTTAAAGTATTCAATTTGCTTGTCAAATAATCTATGGTCTGCTGTCAATCCCGGTAGAAATACCAGTGTTGCAATATCGGCATCAATAAAATGAATCCAATAATGAATCGTACCTAATGGCGTTTTATATGTTTTTTCCAACATTTCTTTCATTCCTCTGCTATAAACTTTCATTCTTCTGAGTTCTTATCATTTTCACCGTTTTTTCTTTAACCTGCAAACCGTTCTCCGCCATCTGCACAAGGTAGCCGTTTAATTCAAAATACCGTTCCAGCATAACACTCATATCTTTTTCATCGTCCAACGATCAGAATTGTTTTATCCATGTTCACACCCCTTTCTGTAAAAGCATAGTGTATAATTCTAAATTATTTCTCAATTTGCGGTTTCTTTCTGCGACCGTCTATCGGTTTCTCTGCGTCTTTCGGGATGAGCCAGACTGTCCCTTTCTTTTCTGCACCGGGAATACGGCCGGCAGAACAGTAATAGTTAATCATACGGGGAGAGATATTCCATTTCTCGCCGGCTTCCTTTAGCGTCATATAATCCATACTGCACCTCCGAATAAACTCATATCTATATTATATTTCGTTTGCTCGAAGAACATAAGAATATAAATATGAACTTTATTCTTTTCTGCTGTAATCTCTTTTAAAGTGGGAGTTCAAGGAAGTCCACGGTGAACCGGGGCTGGGTTCACTTCGTCCTCACAAGCTGCGTATCGCTCGTTTCTCTCAAAAGAGGTAAAATGGACGGTTTTCATCTGTCGTTCTACCTTTTACTTTTTTCACCGTAAAAACGGTGAAAACCCCGATAAAATCGGGGTTTTCTGTGGCTGCATCTATTTTATGCAACCTTTCTGGTGGAGGCGGGGGGAGTCGAACCCCCGTCCGAAAATCCGTTGCCAGGGCTTTCTACGAGTGTAGTTTATCTACAGAAATTCCCGCGCCCGCAAGCCGATAAACAGGCTGCGAAAGCGGTAGCCTTTTATACATCGACCGGGTTACAGGCTCGCCCGGAAGACGTTCACCACTCATGTGCGCCCAAGATCAGCCGTGGTACTCAAATCAAGGACGAGCCGCAATTATGCAGCGTAAGCTAAAGTTCTAGTATTAGATTTAGCGTTTATATTTAGGTGCGGCTTTTAAAGAGCTTCCGCCCGCTCTACTCGCTTACCAAGGCTCAGAATCCCCGTCGAAACCTTTACGCCCCCATATCAAGCGGCAACAGCCGCCTTTTTACTCTGTCCGCTCTTTACCGGTTCCGCTCCTTCAGCGCCCGGTCCATCTCCCTTTTCGCATCCCGTTTGGCCATATCCTCCCGCTTGTCGTGAAGCTTTTTCCCCTTGCACAGCCCCATTTCCAATTTGACGCGGGATCCCTTAAAATAAAGCGACAGCGGGATCAAGGTGTAGCTTTCCTGTTTGATGGTTCCAAACAGCCGCATGATCTCCTTCTTGTGCATTAAGAGCTTCCGCACCCTGAGAGGATCGCGGTTGAAAATATTCCCCTTTTCATATGGGCTGATGTGCATCCCCATAACAAAGAGCTCCCCGCCGTTGATGCTGCACCAGCTGTCCTTGAGGTTCACCGCTCCCGCGCGGAGGGATTTCACTTCCGTGCCGAAGAGCTCGATGCCGGTTTCATAGGTTTCAAGGACAAAATAGTCGTGCCGCGCCTTGCGGTTGACAGCAATCACCTTGCCGCCCATCAAACCACCATCCTTTCTGTCATGCGGCTTCGCTAAATCTCATTCCGGTTTTCCAGCGCTTTGAACAGGGTCATTTCATCGGCGAACTCCAGCTCGCCGCCCACCGGAATCCCATAGGCGAGCCGTGTGACCTTGATTCCCAACGGCTTGACGAGCTTTGAAAGGTACATCGCCGTCGCCTCGCCCTCCACTGTGGGGTTGGTGGCCATGATCACCTCGGTCACCATCCCGTCCCCCAGCCGCGCCAAAAGCTCCTTAATTGAGAGCTGGTCGGGGCCAACGCCGTCCATCGGGGAGATCAGCCCGTTGAGGACATGGTACGTCCCCCGGTATTCCCGGGTTCGCTCAAACGCCACGACATCCTTCGGCCCTTCCACCACGCAGATCACCGTATGGTCGCGCTCCTCGGCAGAACAGATGGAGCAGACCGGCTTGTCGGTAAAGTTCTGGCAAACCCCGCAGCGTTTGATCTTTTCATGTGCCTGGAGCACTGCGTCCGCAAAATCCTCGGCCTGCTCCTTGGAAAGAGTCAGCATATAGAACGCCAGCCGCTGTGCGGTCTTGATTCCAATCCCCGGGAGAGAGGCAAACTGCTCTATCAGTTTTGTCAGCGGAAGCGGATTGTATTCAGCCATCGCTTAGAACAGCCCCGGAATCGAAGCGCCGCCGCTCCCGGTGATCTTCTCCATCTCGGCACTGGAGATCTCCTCGATCTGGCGCATCACCTCATTGACCGCGCTGATTACCAAGTCCTGGAGCATCTCGATATCCTCCGGATCGACGACGTCCGGCTTGATCGTCAAAGACTTTAACTCCTTTTTCCCGGTTGCGACCACCTCAACGGCGCCGCCACCAACCGCTGCGGTGAACTCCCGCTGCTCCAGATCCTCCTGGAGAGCAGTCATATCCTCCTGCATCTTCTGCGCCTGCTTCATCAGCGCGTTCATATTGGAAGGGCCGCCGCCCATCCCTTTCGGCAAACGTGACTTCATCTTTTTTTACCTCCGTATTCCTTCTATTTCAGATGAACCGAAACGCCGGACTGCTCCGCCGTCTCTAAAAATTTAGAGAGCTCATCCTGCTTTTTTTCCTCCTGCCCCGCCTCCTGTGCGAGAGAACGAACCCGGATTCGATACTTTTTCCCAAGCTGCGCCGCAACCGCTTCGCTCAGCCGCCCAGCCGCACCGTCCCGCTTGAGCATAGCTGCGACCATGCCGCTGTTCGAGGTGATGCACAGCGCATTCCCCATGATACAAGCCGACGCGCTGCTCAGCAGCCCGCATAAAGGCGGATCGGTCTTGGCAAGCCGCTCCATGATCTCCGGCCAGCAGTCCACCGGAATAACCGCATCCTCCTGCTCCGGAACAATCTGCGGCGCCGGCGCGGGAACTTCCCCGCTCTCCTCCTGCTCTTGAACTCCCCGGCGGTCTGCCGCCGGCTGATCCGCCGTTTGCACCTCTTCGGGAACCGGAGCGGCAGAAGGCTCTGCCGGACGGGACGGCGCCGGGACAACCCCGGCACGCAGCTGCGTTTCCAGCCGGTCGAGCCGCGCGAGAATCGCATCGCCACTGGCATTCAGCTGGGGAGAACAGAGACGGATCAACGACATTTCAAGCTCCGTCCTCTTCCCCACCGTCCCGGAGATCCGGTCGAGACAGCCTTGGAATTCTGAAAGATTCATCAAAATCTCCGAAAGCGGGAGCTTCCCCGCCTGCTCCTTGAGCTGCTCCAGCTCGGACGGAACGCAGAGGATCAAATCCCCCGGCTTGCGCACCGTTTTCACAATCATCAGGTTGCGGTAATAAGTGACCAGCTCCTCGCAGAGCCGCGTCAAGTCCCGGGACTGCCGGTAAAGGGTATCCACCATTTCCAGGGCGGCGGAAGAATCCCTCGAAGCAATCGCCTCCGCAAATTTTGAAAGATAACTGCGGTCGGCCAACCCCGCCGCCACGCTCACCGTGCCGACGTCGATCTCATTTTGGTAGGCCGCGCACTGGTCGAGGAGGGAAAGCGCATCCCTCATCCCGCCGTCGGCGAGCTTTGCGATCAGCTCAGCCGCCTCTTTCGCGACGGTAAAGCTCTCGTGCTCTGCAATGTAGAGGATCCGTTCGGCGATATCCTCCGCCCGGACGCGGTGGAAATCAAACCGCTGGCAGCGGGAAAGGATGGTCGCAGGAACCTTGTGAACCTCGGTCGTGGCTAAGATAAAGATGACATGCGCGGGGGGCTCCTCCATGATTTTCAGCAGGGCGTTGAAGGCGCTCCCGCTGAGCATATGGACTTCATCGATGATATAAACCCGGTATTTACAGACCGCCGGGGTGAAATTCGCCTCTTCCCGAAGCCTTCGGATATCCTCGACGCCGTTGTTGCTCGCAGCGTCGATTTCCGCCACGTCTAAGAGAGAACCCTGCTCGATCCCGGTGCAGGAGGTGCATTCCTGGCAGGGCGAGCCGTCCTCTTTTGGATGCAGGCAGTTGACCGCCATGGCAAAAATTTTGGCGCAGGTGGTTTTCCCCGTCCCGCGCGAGCCGGTAAACAGGTAAGCGTGGCCCACCCGGCCGGTCTTCAGCTCGTTCTGGAGCGTCCGGGTCACATGCGGCTGGGAGACGACGTCTTCAAAAACCTTGGGACGCCACTTCCGGTAGAGCGCCTGATACACAGCCAAAACCACCCCCTGAAAAGAAAAACAAAAGGCAGGAGCCAACGGCCCGGATTCTCTCCCGCCCGTAACAAACTGATACAGTCCGACATGCGGAACAGCAGGAAAACCTGCGGCGCACAGGTAAATCCGCTTAATGCTGCTCGGTTCCCCGCCTGACATGGTTCACGGCAACCCGCCGCACAGGGCCCACTGTTTCCGCATGTCGCACTGTACACTTCTGCTCTGCCTTTTTCACCGGATCACCCCGGTACCTGGTAGTTTATTATACACTATTTTGATAAAAAACACAACACCTTTTCAAAAAAAGGTGTTGTGTCACAGCAGCCGTTCCCGCAGTGCCGAAAGGATTTTCTTTTCCCTGCGTGAAACCTGCACCTGGGTCATCCCGAGATACGCCGCCGTCTCCGACTGGGTTTTCCCTTTGAAATACCGCAGGAGGATCAGCGCCCGGTCCTTCGGCTCCAGCTGGCCGATCACCTCCTTGAGCGAAATGGTGTCCGCGAGCTGCTCCTCCAGCGTCTCCACCCGGACGTCGAGCTGGCCGCCGCCTTCCTCCTCGCTCTCGGTCAGCGACACCGTCGGCGTCCCCGCGCTGATCGCCTCGGCCACGTCGTCCGGCTCCACCATCAGCTCCTCCGCGATCTCGGAAACCGTCGGCTCCCTGCCTGTTTTTTGAAGGAAACGCTCCCGCTCCCTCGCCACCTTAACCGAGAGCTCCTTTAAGCTCCGGCTCACCTTGACCGAGCCGCCGTCCCGGAAAAGCCTGCGGATCTCCCCCAAAATCACCGGAACGGCATAGGTGGAAAAGCGGACACCGCGCTGGTCGTCAAATGCGTCGAAGGCCTTGACCAGCCCCATACAGCCTGCGGAAAAAAGGTCGTCGTATTCGATCCCTTTCCCGCGGAACCGGTTGGCGCAGGAGTGGACGAGCCCGAGGTTCTGTTCTACAAAGCGGTCTCGTTCCGCGGCCGTTTTAACCATGGCGGACGCGGGAGGACAGCCTTTTTTTCATGACGACACTCGTCCCCTTTCCCGGTGCGGAAAAGACCCGCAGAGAATCCATAAAGCTTTCCATCACCGCAAAGCCTAAGCCCGCCCGCTCTTCCTCCGGCGCAGTGGTGAAAAGGGGTTCCATCGCCTTTTTCACGTCCTCAATCCCACAGCCGCGGTCCTTAATCTTTATGTAGGCGGTGTTTCCCTCCAGCACCCGCGCGACGATCTGCACCGGCCCGATGGCATCCCGGTAAGCGTGGACGATGCAGTTGGTCACAGCCTCCGAAACGGCTGTTTTGAGGTCGGTCAATTCATCCAGTGTCGGATCGAGCTGGGTAAAAAACGCAGCCACCGCCGTGCGGGCAAATCCTTCGTTGACCGAATTGCTCAAAAAGCTCAGCTTCATTTCGTTTTGCACATTCATTTTCGTCTTCCCTCCGCTACTCGATTGCCGCAAGCTTGTCCAACCCTGCAAGCTTCATCACTTTCTTGATATGGTTCGGCGTATTGACCACCTTCACCGTGCCGTCCATCGTCTGCATCAGCTTATACCGCCCCATTACAAGGCCGATGCCGCTGCTGTCCATAAAGCCGACGTTTTTAAAATCCATCACCAGCAGCTTTGGCTGGTTGCTCTCTAAGCTCCGGTCGATTTCCTCCCGGATCTCCCGCGCGCTGTGATGGTCGATCTCCCCGGTCAGGTAAACGGTGACGAGTTCATCCGACGCATTGATTTGAATACTCACCTGTCTGTTCCTCCTATCTTTCACCGCCTTACGGCTTTACAAATAAAAAAGCAGCCTGTATCTATATGATACAGGCTTGTCCTTAAAAAAATTGTCAGTTTTGGAATTATTTGGAAGAGATGTTTTGCCGGCAGCGGGGAGCGCCCGTGACCGGGTCGGGTGATCCCGACGGGACAATCACGGCGGAGTGCCTCCGCTGTCGATTTGCGCTCCAAAGTTTTACCAATTTTTAGATTTCCATCCCGCAAGGTGCGTCCGTGCTTAGACAGGACAATCCGCACCCCACCGTTTTACCAGTTTTTGGATCTTAGACCTGCGGCCTGCCGAAGATAAAACAAGTACAATGTGCCTCGCGGGACGCAAGCCTTAAAGCCTGAATCACTTTTGTGCGCGAATCGTCCTGCCCGGCCACGGGCTCAGTTCTGTACATTGTTGATTAGTCTAATCAGCTTGATTGTAGCGTTAACACATAAAAAGAAATAAACCGCCACCCTCCAAAAGTGCGGTTTATTTCTTAAACTAAATTACAGAGGGCTAACCGTCTATCGGCAGCCTTTCTGTTTTTATAATACTGTTTTTTATCTCAAATGTCAAGACCGGTCACGGACGCGGACAACAGGCCGTATCTCCGCCGCCAGGTAGAGCGAGCCGCAGATCAGGACAGTGCCCTCCTTCCCCACCGCATCCGCGGCAAGCCGGAGCGCTTCCTCATAGCTTTCCGCTGTGACACAGTCCGGGCAGTGGCCCTTCGCCGTTTCGCAGAGCGTTTCCTTATCCAGCGCACGGGGGCTTTTTACCTCTACCGCAATCAGCTTTTCACACTGCGGGCCGATCTCTCTGAGAAGCGCCTCGTACTCTTTATCCTTGAGCATTCCGACGATTGCCGCCTTCCTGCCCCGGATCAGCTTCATCGCCTCGGCCAGCGCCTTTGCGCCGCCCGGGTTGTGCGCGCCGTCTAAAATGACCAGCGGATTTTCAGAAACCACCTCGAACCGGGCCGGGAATGAGGCCTTTTCCAACCCGGCGGCAAGCTGTTCCTCTGTCACAGAAATCCCCTTTTGCCGCAGCAGCCCGATCGTTTCGATCACCGACAGCGCATTGTAAACCTGGTGCCGCCCTGCAAGGCGGAGGCGGTATTCCGCGCCGCCATAAGAAAATGCGGAACCAGACGGAGCCGTCTCATGGATTTGAACCGCCCCCATATTCGGAAGGATCAGCCTGCTCCCGGCCCGGGCGCACCGCTCCATCAAAACGGCGAGCGCCTCGGGCGGCTGGAGCGGGTAACAGACCACGTCCGTCCCCCGTTTTATGATTCCCGCTTTTTCGGCGGCGATCTCCTCTAAGGTATCCCCCAAAATATCGGTGTGGTCATATGAAATCGCCGTAATCACCGCCGCCAGGGGTGCGGAAATCGCGTTGGTCGCATCGAACCGCCCGCCGATCCCTGTTTCGAGACAGACGACGTCGCAGTTCTGCTCCTGAAAATACAGCATCCCCAAAGCGGTTACGAGCTCGAATTCCGCGACAATTTCCCCATTTTGCCGCATCTCCTCTAAATGCGGCTTCACCCGTTCCACCAGACGGACGAGGTCTCCCTCCGGCATCATCTCCCGGTTGATCTGGAACCGCTCCCGGAAATCCAGCACAAAGGGGGAGATGAAGCAGCCGGCGCGGTACCCCGCCTCCTCCAGCACCCGAGCGGTCATAACCGTGGTGGAGCCTTTGCCGTTTGTCCCCGCCACATGGACGAAACGGAGCTGGTCCTGCGGGTCTCCCAGCAGGGAGAGGAGTTTTTTGATCCGTTCCAACCCCGGTTTGGGGCCGAACCGTTTCTGGCTGTGGATATAATCCAGCGCTTGGTTGTAATTCATAGCGGAAATTCCTTCCCATCCTTTTCAAGATCCAAAAAACAGGAAAAGCCCTCCTCCCCTTTGAGGAGAGGAGGGCGGGGTTTTTCCTGAAAACGGCTTTTATTGCAGCGCCTTGAGGCTCTCCTGAATATTTTCCAACCGCTCTTTTGCGCGGGCCAGCTTTTCCTTTTCCTGTTCGACAATCTTTTCCGGTGCCTTCGCCATAAACTTTTCATTGCTGAGCTTCCCGGAAATGATGCCGATGTCCTTCTGGCAGACGGCCAGCTCCTTGTTCAGCCGTGCCAGCTCCTTTTCCCGGTCGATCAGGTCGGCGAGCGGGATGAAGAGCCGCGCGCTGTCCGTCACCGCCGAGACCGCCCCTTCGAGCTTGACCTCCGGCGCAATCTCCACCTCAGAGGCGCCTGCAAGACGGCAGAGGAATTTCTCGCCGGCGGCAAATGTGCCGGCATACTGCGTTTCTATATAAACCTTTGCCTTGCGGGAGGGCGGGACGTTCATCTCTGCGCGGGCGTTGCGGATCGCCTTGACCGCGTCGACAACCCGGCTGAACTCCCGTTCCTCCCCGGCAAAGTTCAACTCCTCCCGGTACTCCGGGTATTTCGCAATCATGATGCTCTCGCCGGTATGCGGAAGCTCCTGCCAGATTTCCTCGGTGATAAACGGCATGAAGGGATGGAGGAGCTTTAAGGTGTTGCTCATGACATAGACCAGCACCCTCTGCGCGCTGAGTGCTTCCTCCCCGCCGGCCTGCAAACGGGCCTTGCAGAGCTCGATATACCAGTCGCAGAAGACATCCCAGATAAAGTCGTAAAGCTTCGCCACCGCGATGCCGAGCTCGAATTTGTCAAGGTTTTCAGTCACCTGGCGAACCAGCTCGTTGTACTGGGAGAGCACCCACTTGTCCTCCGCCGCCAGCGTCTCCGGCAGGGATTCGTCCGCGATCTCATCCGAGAGGTTCATCAGGATAAACCGGGACGCATTCCAGAGCTTGTTGGCAAAGTTGCGGCTGGCGCGAACCTTGTCGTCCGAATAACGCATATCGTTGCCGGGGCTGTTCCCGGTCGAAAGGGTCAGGCGGAGGGCGTCGGCACCGAACTCCTCGATCACCGCCAGCGGGTCGATCCCGTTGCCGAGGGATTTCGACATCTTCCGCCCCTGGGAATCCCGGACGAGGCCGTGGATCAAAACAGTGTCGAACGGCGTTTTTCCCGTCTGCTCGATCGCCGAGAAGATCATCCGGGCGACCCAGAAGAAGATGATATCATAGCCGGTGACCAGTGTGGCAGTCGGATAAAAATATTTGAGGTCTTCGGTCTCCTCCGGCCAGCCGAGGGTAGAAAAGGGCCAGAGCGCGGAAGAGAACCAGGTGTCGAGGGTGTCCTCGTCCTGATGCATTTTCCCGCCGCATTTCGGGCAGGTGTGAACCGCCTCTTTGGAGACCGTCATCCCGCCGCAGCCGTCGCAGTAATAGGCCGGAATCCGGTGGCCCCACCAGAGCTGGCGGGAGATGCACCAATCCTTGATGTTCTCCATCCAGTGGAAATAGATCTTGTCGAACCGCTCCGGAATGAAGCGGGTCTCCCCGTTTTTGACCGCCTCAATCGCCGGTTTTGCGAGCGGCTCCATTTTAACGAACCACTGTTTGGAAACGCGCG